>JAGCKJ010000117.1 GCA_017647575.1 Bacteroidaceae bacterium
CCATGGTTCTATACTATGATAGTCACCCACATTCAGAATATTCAGGATATTGGGCAGGTGACTGCCATCATAGCCATCCAGAACAAGTACATTATGCTCTGTATTCAGTGTTACGGTGATACTGTCGTTAAGTATTGCCGGTGTTGAGTCTGTACGCCAGTTCACCGGATTTATACACATAACGGCAGGTGAACTTATTACCGGTGTGATATACTTGACATCTGACACTGAGTTATAACATATAGTAACTCCGACGTCGCTTGCGCCCTTCGCCGCTACAATCCATGGTGCCACTGCAACATCATCCGGAGTCACTTTGTATCCTAGCACATATGCTGCAACCATATATTTACGTATATCCTCAGGCATGTATTTCATCAGTTCCACTACAGATTTTCCTCCTTGGCTGAATCCCGCGAGTACAAAAGGGCGGCCTTTATTGTAGTTCTTGATAAAGTGGTCAAATGCCTGCTTCACATCTATCAATGACACACTCTCATACTGACGGGTGATATAATCCTCGTCCAACGTAGCCCATGTATCAAGGGTGATATGCCGGTAGTAAGGCGAATAGAAATTATTGCCATCTGCCATATATTTTGCAACCTTGTTCATCTCTATAGCCATATTACTGCAATGCTGTTCGTTGCTCACATCGGCATAACGGCATAAGGTGCCGTTACTTGTTGTCCAATCGAACTCCCATGTCGATGGTATATAGAACACATCGGCACCCTCACCATTTTTGTCGTTGAGGTGACACACCCACATGTCTGCATTCTTATAATCGGGCTCAACAGGGATATACTGCTGTGCAGAGGTCCCCGAATCATTACTGCTGCAAGCCCAAAGAATACATACGGCAGCAATATATATAAAACTCTTAATCTTATCCATTTGATAATGATGTTTTGATTATTCTATTGTGTAAGAAGACAGAAGGATTATAACCTCATCCTTTAAGTATTCCCTAATATATTTTGTAACTTTATCTACACCTTTCAAAGACATTCTCTCGTTGACAGCTTTTGAAATATCATCCAATTCAGGCAATGACATAGTACCTGCTTTATCAAACAATTGGAGATTAGACTTTGCCGCAATACTAAATTCATACTCCTTATCCGAATCAATTTCAGGGAGAGAATCCTTTACCTTGGCAACCACTTTACAGAAGAAATTCTCCGGAACATAACCTTTCCAAACATCATTGTAGTCCCAGTCATATTCATTAACCTTCATTTCCATAACAATTTTCTCATTAATGCCAACAGCTGCTGTCACATCATAGAAAAGAAAGAAATCTTCTGAAAGAGCCACAGTATAGCTAATTTCAGCTTTTACATTTTCTGGTTCTTCCACCGGCTGAGAGAATATTTCCTCATCATTATCGCAAGAGACAAAAGTTGTCAAGCACAACATAGCGGCAATTGTTGCCAAAGTCTTGAAAATTACAGATTTTTTCATACTTAATATCTTATCTGTTATTAATCCTGTTGCTGTAGAGACTTTTCA
>JAGCKJ010000118.1 GCA_017647575.1 Bacteroidaceae bacterium
AAACGATTCTACGACATTTTTGTAAAAGATGCACTTGATTTCATTGAGTTCTGCAATGGAGATACCGATACTGAATGGGGTGCATTAAGAGCAGAGATGGGACATCCAGAACCATTCAATCTAAAGTATTTGGGAATTGGCAACGAAAACAAAGGTGAAGCATTCTGGGAACGCTTTGATATTATGTACAATGCTATCAAAGAGAAGTATCCTGAAATTATAATTGTTTCTACAGCCGGTTCTGCAAGTGATGGTAGGGAGTTCAATGACAATTATGCCCAGATTGACGAAAAGTACCCGGATACATACGTAGATGAGCATTACTACAAGAATGACAGATGGTTCTACACCAATCAGGACAGATACAATGCAGACAAGGTTCGTGGTGGTCAGGGCATTAAATATGACAGAGAACGCCCAACCAGAGTATTTGTAGGTGAATTTGCCAACAACAGCACTAACAATGCATACGCATCTACATTAGCAGAAGCAGCATACTACACATCACTGGAAAAGAATTCCGATATGGTTGTTATGGCTGCATACGCTCCTCTATTCTGCAAGAAGGGCTTTAACAAATGGAATGCTAATCTTATTTGGTTTGACAATAGAGGTATGTGGCGTACTACAAACTACTACTATATGAAGTTGTTCAGTAAATCAGGTAACAGAGCATTTGCAAGCAGCAATGTGATGATGGGTGATTCAATAGACGAAAGCATATACATATCTCCAACAATCGATACTGAAAGTGGTGAAATCTACCTTAAACTGGTAAACAGCGAGGCTGTGGAAAAGTCACTTGAAGTTAAGCTTGACAACCGTAATATATATAAGGTAGTGTTTGAATACATTACATCAGATGATACTTCGGTTAAGAACCAGGGAGAGCAGAACTACTATTCTAGTTATCCGGGCATAGTTAATTTCAACTACAACGAAACCATTACACCGCAATCTACAGGTTTCGGACCGGTAAAGAAGAGTTTCAACATAAATATCCCTGAGAATTCGGTTTGCGTAATCAAACTTATTCCAGAGAAGAAATAACAAAATAAGAAAGGTGGCTGACCGTTTGGAAAGCCACCTTTCTTTATCCTATTAATGATTATTTCAATTCTGCCAGAGCAGCCTTGATTCTCTTAAATGCCTCTACTATGTTTTCATCGCTTGTTGCATAGCTGAATCTGATACATTCAGGAGCACCAAAAGATGTACCGCCTACAGTTGCCACGTGACCTACTTCCAACAGATACATAGCCAGATCATCAGCATCAGCAATAACCTTGTCACCATACTTCTTTCCAAAATAGCTATCGCACTTTGGGAAGAGGTAGAATGCACCCTGAGGGTTATTAACCTCAAAACCAGGAATTTCCTTTGCCAATGAAACTATAAGATCTCTACGCTTGTTAAACACCTTGCGCATATTCTCAACATCGTCCTGCGGGCCATTGAAAGCAGCTTCTGCAGCCTTCTGAGCAACTGAACATGTACCGCTGGTATATTGTCCCTGCAACTTATTGCAAGCCTTGACAAGCCATTCCGGACCAGCCATAAAACCAATTCTCCAGCCTGTCATAGCGTATGCCTTTGACACGCCATTTATAACAGCTATCTGATCTTTAAGTTCAGGGAACTGTGCCAGACTTTCGTGACCACCAATAAAGTTGATATGTTCGTATATTTCGTCAGAAATGATAAATACCTGAGGGTTTGCAATCAAAACCATTGCAATCTCTTCCAGTTCTTGTTTTGAATATACAGAACCGGTAGGGTTTGAAGGAGAGCATATCATTATAGCCTTTGTCTTTGGAGTTATTGCATCGGCAATCTGCTGAGCAGTAACTTTAAAATCCTGTTCAATACCTGCCTTGATTACAACAGGAACACCGCCAGCCAATTTAACCATTTCAGGATAGCTTACCCAGCATGGAGATGGAAGCAGAACTTCATCACCCGGATTTACAACAGCCATAATTGCATTACACAGTGACTGCTTTGCTCCTGTAGATACTACAATCTGAGCTGGTGCATAATCAAGATTATTCTCTCTCTTAAGTTTGTCACTGCAAGCTTTTCTTAATGACATATATCCAGGAACTGGAGAATATGTAGAAAAATTATCGTCTATAGCCTGTTTCGCAGCAATTTTCACATAATCAGGTGTATTAAAGTCTGGTTCGCCCACACTCATGTTAACTACATTGACACCCTGCGCTGCCAATTCATTGCTCTTCTGCATCATAGCAAATGTTGCTGACGCAGCCAATCTGTTTACGCAATCTGAAATCTGTCCCATTGTATTTTAATTTTAATATTCTTTTTCATCTAAATATTCTGCCAACTCTTCTGACACTACCGTTATAGTATTTATATGTTTCTTCAGATACATAGAGAAGAACCAGGCTCTCAGGTAGAACAACAATCCTAACGGGAATAGAATTCCCAAAATTACGTTCACCCACCCTGCACTAAACGGTGGCTCAATACCATATACCGGCATTATTGGTAATCTGTTAATCTTATCCAGCACTATCTTGTCTCTGGTATTGCTCAAATCACTGATAACATACTCAATACCGTCACTGAACTTATCAAGTTTTGATGTATCTACTCTTCTAAAGAACAGGTTGATATAGTTAGGCAGACCATTGAATAGTCCTGAAGATGATAAATCCAAAGCGTCTGAACTTATACTTCTTAACTCTTTTGCACAAGCTTTATAATCTGGCTCATTGATTATAACATCCTTTCTAACAATATTTCTCTCTTGTCTGCCACCAAACCAATATCTGAAGAACTCCTTGTAAACATCCAGCTGGAACAGGGTTGAATCAGCATTAGCCTTCACTGTAAAGAAAACGCTTAAAGGGGTGAGAACTATAGTACTCAACCAGCACCCCACTATACTCCATTCTCCCTCACGAAACATCTTTTCTCCTGCTGTAGAAGTCAAATGGAAGATAATAAATGTAAGTACAGATATTATGACCGGTACACCTAAACCTCCCTTACGAATAATTGCGCCAAGCGAAGCTCCTATAAAGAAGAATATAAGTATTGATAGCGATTGGGTTATCTTCTTCATCCACTCTACCCAATGCTTCCTGATATTTCTGTCCTGATAGAACATATTTGTCCCCTTTAGAGTCAGTTCACTCTTCTGCGATTGTATGCGTGTCTGCATTGCTTTCCTTATCTCCAACTGTTCTGCTCTGCTGGAAACCATAAATATACTATCAGAATTGACAAGAGAGAGCATATTTGCTGCCAGTTTTGCAGAATCACTTGATGTAAGTTTGTATGTATTAAGCGCTGTAGATTTGTAATCGGTCAAGTTACCTAATCCTACACTATCCTGCTTCAGAGAGAGAGAATCTATCGTATGCTTTATCTGAGTCATATTTTTTGTGGCAGCCTGTGAACTCATCACGTTGTCATCGACCATAGTAAAATCTGAATCAAACTCTATCAGAATATGTTTTTCTGCAAACGATTCACGTCGATACGGATTATCGGTTCTACTCATCTGCTGTTCCTGCATATTTTCAAACATTTCGCCACTATAAAGTCTCAGATAAAGGTGCTGCTTATCGGCTGTTGTCTCCAATTTACCGGAATCTGCCACTATTACGCTTATATTTTCATAGCCTTCCGAAATGTCATAAATGGTAACATCATAAAGCACACCTGTGTCAGTATTCTTATGCTTTACATAGAGATTAAATCCATCTATCTGATTATAGAAAACACCTTCTGGAACCTCCAGTTCCGGCGATTTCTGCTGCATAGAAAAAATTATGGAATAGAGTTTATTTGAGGCATTAGGCCCCGTTACATTCTGGAAATAGAATGAGACTCCAACCAATATAGTACACAAGATTGTGAGAGGGCGCATAATACGCAACAAAGAAATGCCGGCTGTTTTCATAGCAAGCAATTCAAATCTTTCACCCAAATTACCAAAGGTTATCAGCGAGGCCAGCAATACGGCCAGAGGAAGTGCCAAAGGTACTGATGTCAATGAAAAATAGTAGAAGAACTTAACCAATACATCAATAGTAAAGCCCTTTCCTACAAGATCTTCAATATAACGCCAAAGAACATTCATCATAAGGATGAACAGACAGACAAAGAATGTTCCCGCAAATAATAAGAGGAAACTCTTCAATATAAATATGTCTAATTTCTTTGGTCGCACTATTCCACTAATTAATTGTAGATGACAGGGCTCTTTGCCCATTTCCACATTTAACTTGCAAAAATAGTGCAATTAGGAGGAACAACAAAATCTGAAAGGCTGTTTTTATCTGAATTTCTACATTATAGACCACATCGTTTCAGGGCATCTATGGAAGAATCCCACAAACTGCGAACATCATCAACCTCTTCAACTTCTGCAAAATCAGAGATTTCCAGTGTATAAGCTCCGGTCAATT
>JAGCKJ010000015.1 GCA_017647575.1 Bacteroidaceae bacterium
ACGATTCATTTATAGATACAGAACCTATGTTAAACATACTGTTCGGGATAGGACTGCCTGTAGTAATATCGTTTATGAAACCTAAATCGTTCATATACTCCATGTAGCTCATAAAGGTGTTGTAACTACCCATTGAATATACGCTCTTATATGAATGTTTCAGATTAAAACTCTTAAAGTATTTCTGGAAGAAAGGAATCTGATTTAGTCCGGAATAGGTAACACTCCAGTTTGGCATCATAGAGAGGATAGATGGGAACAGATTCAAAGAACTCTTGGCAGCATCTTTACCTGTATATGCCGCTAAGAAAGCAGGAATCAGAACATCGGCAGAGTAGGGGTTTACACCTCCGTTTTCAGGATTGTAAACAGTTCCTGCCAAAGTAGTTCCTTCCGGATAGATAGCACCTACATACTGCTCTTCCACACGTCCGTGAACTCTATTTATGTTTTCTGCAAAACGTTCAAAACTCTTTGATTTATAGCCATTGTCAGGGTTATGACCTTCAAAAGCACTCCTTAGTGTAACCACAGTCATACTGAAAGTACCTGTTTGAGATTCAGGCATACCTGCATACATATACTGTATAGTACGGCTGTTGCTCTTCTCCCAACTGGAGTTGACATCTATTCTGAAATTCATAAATGGTTCCAGCATCATCTTAATCTGCAAACTCTCGCCGGCAGAAGAAGCTGCAGAATATGAAACACTGTCATTCTGCAATAACCAATTATTGTGTTGCGCTTTGTGCAGATAGCTGTTGTTTGTAAGACCAAATGCAAAATCAAGTCCCGGAGCCAGCATACCGTTTCCTGAATTCTGACCAAGCATAGATGCATTTGGCAAGAATCCCGGTAAACTCATATTGTATGTGTTCCTGTATGTGAACGATGCGTTTCTTATCATCATCACAGCTCTTGTGGTAAGATCCAAACCATCCTTTAAGGTAAATCTTTCTGTCTTGTAAACAGCATCAGGGTCTAATACAGCTTTTACCATTACATTCAGAGTATCTTTATATTTAACCGTAATGGTGTTAGCATCTACACGTTTGTAACGCAGTTTAATAGTGGTACCATCTTTTGTGGTAAAGGTAACCTTTGGTTTTAGCGTACCTTGATTATGGGTAATGGTAAATGTAGAATCGGGCAGTAGAGTAAACTCCTTCTGGAAAGCTTTTACCTTTTTAGGAGTAGGCTTCTTTCTGTTACCCTTATCGGTATATTTATCATTTATCTCCTTTAGATATGGCACCTTATTATATAGAGTTTGGAAATTCATACGTCCGTTAGACGATATAGTTCTGTTGCTGCTGATGATATTTCCAAACGATGTTCCGTCTGCGTATGTAGTTCCTCTATCCCAACTGTATTGAGAATTAAAGGTAATATCGCTTGTGAACCACGATAGGACAGGCAGTTTGCTGAGAGGTATCTGATACGATGCCTGGAAGGTCTGCTGGTAATCAAGTGGTCTGCCCATACGTGACAGGCTGGCCTTTACAGAATCTTTCCATAGCGCATATTCATCGGGATACAAATCTTTATT
The DNA here is from genome assembly GCA_017647575.1 of Bacteroidaceae bacterium. GTDB lineage: Bacteria > Bacteroidota > Bacteroidia > Bacteroidales > Bacteroidaceae > Colenecus. The sequence goes on from JAGCKJ010000015.1 coordinate 1,550, forward strand.
GACTATCATATAAGGCTCTTCAATCTCTGCTTGTGTTTTGGCTGTGAATGACATACGCAAATCGCGAAGCGGGTCCCAACGCAGAGTCATATCTCTGTCCCAATAGAACTGCTGTGAGAAGAGCGCAGGAATATCGTTACTGCCACTCATAGATTCCAGATCGCGTTCCTGTAGCTCGTGGTAATTTCTAACCAAATTGGTGTTAAAACTGAAACTCTGTGGTACAAAGTTTATGGTCATGTCTTTCAAAATGGTTAGCCAGTTAGATTGGTATCTGATGAACGAGAATGGTTTCCAACCCTGTATGGTAGGAGAATATGAGTAGGTTAGGTTAGCCTTCCAGCTCTTGTCGTTTTCATACACTATGGTGCTGGCGCTGTTCTCCTGCACAGAGCTGGAGAAACTTGCGCTAAAGTTAGCCGGATCGTAAGGCATGGGCTTTTCGCCGCTTATATCTATTCTTGCATTAGAAATACTAAAGTTCTTCTGTACGGTAACATCTTGTGTAATGCTACGTATGGAATCTTGTGATCTCCTGTCGGAATAAGAATCTATAACATCATCTAAAATAAGGTCTGTATCGTAAGGACTATAGTAAGGCGATACATTCTCTTTAGTGTATGAATAGTAGATAGGCAGAGAAACTTTAGCCTGTTCAGGCAGGAAACGTCCTATGTCGAAACTTGTGGTCATAGAGTACTTGTAGAAATCTTCCATGCTTCTTTGACTAATACCCTGTTCCAAACCTCCATATCCTGCAGTACTCATCTGACCTGCAAAATCTACATTACCTATATCGGAAAGTTTCATGGACATATTGGCGCGTGCTGCAGAACCTCCGCGACTTTCAAAACCCACCAGGCGCAATTCGTTAACCCACAATTCTGCCGATTTTGTGGTAAGCGAATTATTTCTGATACCAATCATTATAGCCCTTACATTTCCTATGGACGGATTACCTATAATGCTGATTTTGTTCTCCGGATTTTCAGGATCGTATTCACTGTAAAGCGTGCTCTGCGAAACTTCGCTGCTACCACTGTTCTTTAAACGGTTTCTATTATTCTTTACGGCAGTCAGCACATCGAACGATATATCCAGCATATTCCTGTTAGGCCATACCATGCGACGGTCACCTTCGTTGTCGTTGTTATAGTAACCATGCTCTGTAATGGTAAGAGGAATTTCGTACTCATAGTAGTTTCCTGTATAGTCAGAACCCAAGCGAATGAATACAGACATATCGCCATCTTCTAACATCTGACCATCGTTAATAGGAGCTTCCAAATGTGAGAACATCTGAATACGTTGATATTTACGCAAATCTAATGCGCTCTTCTTGTATATACCACGGGCTTCGCCGGCTTCAAGATTTGTAACCTTAATACTCATAGCCTGTTCGTTGTCTTGGATAAGCTGTGCCTGCTGTGGGTCAAGAATACGTGTTATTCCGGGTGGAACAACGTAGTTAACAGGGGTGCGGTCTCCATTCTCTTCAATGTTAACCGATGTAGCAGTAAACGAACCGGAAATAACAGGAGTCTTGTTAGAACTGCTTGCAATAGGCTGTTCGTAGTTTCTCCATTGGCTGGTCATAAGTTCCAGTGAACCAAAACGTATATGAGTTTCGTCTGTAAAGTTTGTCAGATAGATACGCATAAATCTTATAGAACTGAAATCGCGTATTCCGCCTACAGCCTTTTCGTATTCATCTACAGGAATTCTGAAACAGTACCAATTTACAGTCTCCATATTTCCGTTACGCAGTTTAATTTTAACCTCGCGTTTGTCGGCTATGTAGTTACGTCCCACCTGCAAATCGGACGGACGCAGTGAAATGCGGTACTGGAAGAACTTTTCATATTCATCCAGAGTATAATCCTGATTGGCATCTTCAATATCGGGAGTGGTACGAGAAGATTGATCAAAGCGTTCGTCTGTATCTTCTGAATTTGGAGAGTTGCCTTCTGTACCATTGTAACGCTTATATCTGTCTAAAATAGATACCTGATTATTGTCGTAATCTGTTCCTCTATAATGGTGGAAGTTGTCG
>JAGCKJ010000119.1 GCA_017647575.1 Bacteroidaceae bacterium
CAGTTTTATGCCTATGGCCCATATCAGGCTACTAATACATCTGCTTTATCAATCTCTACAAAAAATTGTCCACCGACTATTTCATACACTGCAGCAAGTGATGCTGCATCGCAATACGACCTTATCGGAGGCGGAACTAATGTTCCTGTAGATGTTTCTGTGACTTCTCCAGTGGATCTGTCTATGTCTCATCTTCTTTCTTTGGTCAGAGTGAAAGTCGGAACAATCGGGAGTGGTACAGTCAAGTCCATCAAAATTTCTGGAATCAAGGGTAGTGGAACCTATTCATTATTGAATAAAAAGTGGACAGATGTCAATACTCCAAGTTCTTATGTCCAGCCTGCTGCAGATGAGACTCTGACTCAAGATCCGAGTACTGATTTTCTTGGGCATCCATTCTACTTCTTGCCTCAAGAGTTGACCGATGAAGCACAGATCACAATTCATCTTGAAGTGAATGCGACATCGTCATTGGATGGATCATCTCGCATAATGGAGTACGATGTTACGAAGAAATTGAATACAATCATCGATGAATGGATGCCGAACAAGCAGTACACCTATGTTATTTCTACTCCTCAGGAGGTCGACCTTGAGGTGACTGACGAAGTTGTATTTGAAGATGGATATCCGGTAAAAAAGAACTTGTCGATAACCAATATCGGCTTGTCAGATGCATATGTAAGAGTTCATCTTACAGGAGCATGGTATGTGAACCATGTGGATAATGGTCAGGAGAAGAAGATTCTGGTCTCAGATTGGGATAATGATGGCGAGGATGTGGATGATGGCGAATTTGTTTGGCCTAACGGAGAACCAAAACTAAATAGCCCAAATGCCAACAATTGGATTCTCGGCTCGGATGGCTACTACTATTATATTAAGAAGGCCGCCTCAGGGGATACAATTGAGCAACTGTTTGATAAATATATTCTTAAGGCTCAAGCGCCAATGGCGAAAGCATACCTTGATCTTACTGTAGTCGTTCAGGCAGTTTATCCACTTGATGCTCCGACAGTGTGGCCTTCTGAAATACAGAAATTCCTAAAATAACCAATGCCTGTCTTATGAGAAGATATATATATTACATACTCTCCTTCGTGGCTGCCATTTTCTCTTCGGATTATCTTATGGCTGAGTCTTGGAATGGACAGACAAAAGGCACCTTTACCTTAGACGGTAATGTCAATATCTCGGAAATGGTTGTATTGACTGGAGATCTGACTATAACTGCAGATAAGTCATGGACTATTAAAGCCACCAAGGATATGTGGTGTGTATTTCAAGTAAAGGCAAATCAGACACTGACCATTATGGGCCTGAGCGGAGCTGTCATTACTATTGACGGTGGTGGAGATTTTTCAAATCTTCCTTTTAATCAAAATATGACCACTTTTTCTCCAAGTGCTATTGGTGGAGTGAAACTGGAGGAGGCGATTTTTAGTAGAGGGGGGCTTTATTTACAAAATGTTACCATTTGTAATGTAAATGGATACAAGGGAACAGACACAGAGGATGGTGATAAATATGGCGGTGCAATCTGCATTAAAGGTAATAGCACAGGCTTTAGAACATCAACCATAGACAATTGTACTATAAGTAATTGTGCAACATACTCTGGTAGTGCTGTATATTTTAATTGTGAAAAGACTTTTACTAAAGGCTCTGACGATTGTAAAGTTACAATCAGCAACTCTACAATTGAAAATTGTTTCAGTTCAAATGTTTACGGAGGAACCATACGTACGTCAGGATCAGCAAAGTCCAATCTGTATCTTACTAATACCACTGTTAGAAATAACTTCTCTAATGGTGCTGGAGGAGCGCTTTATTGGAATGGTGCAGGAAACTCTGATACAAAATGTTTTATCGATGGCTGTACCTTTGAGGGAAATATAGCAGGCGATATGGGAGGTGCATTGATGCTTGAGACATCATTTGAATTCACAGGTAACACATCCTATGTTAAAAATAATAAAGTCATCAGAACTAATGGAACTATAGATGATCTTCCGATTGGCATAGGAGGAGGAATCATTATTCCAAGTTATACCGGAAAGGGGATTGGGGCGAAAGATCTTTATAAATTTGATTATACCCTTTCTCAAAATCTGATTGTCAGTGGAAACTCTGCACCGGTGGGAGGCGGTGGTGTTGCATTTGCATTTGCTTGGTTTGATGTCAGTTCTGCAGATGGAGTAGAGGATATTAATCTCAATATCCAATTGGTGGGAGCAGAGATTTCAGAGAATAGTACGGATGGAAATGGTGCTGGTATTTATGTATGGAACAATACATCTGAGTATCCGGATAAAAATAAAGGAAAAATAGACATTCAGATCCACCTTGATAACGGAGAGTTGATAAATAATAAAGCAGGTGGCAATGGTGCTGGAATATACACCTACAACGCTAATATCAGCACATCTGATGATGGTCATTCTGAAGCCTTGAATATCGAAAATAACGTATCTGGTGGCAATGGTGGCGGTATTTATGTTGATGGTGGTGATGAGATTATTCTTGTGAATACTACTTTTATAGGAAATAGTGCAGTCAATGGTGGTGCTATATATATGCCATCTGGTTCTTTGTCGATTACTGATCCTCAAATAAAATCTAATACTGCGTCAGAAAATGGTGGTGCTATTTATGTGAATGCAGGTAACATTTTCCTTGTAGGACAAGCAACTCTTTCGGAGAATAGTGCTGATGGAAACGGTGGTGTTGCATATGCAGACTATGGCTCAATCAATATACAGAATTGTGAAACTACTATTCAAAATAATGAAGCTGTAAATGGCGGAGTCTTCTATGTGTCAGGAGGAAACATTATAACAGGAGAAGGTCTTATTTCAGAAAACATTGCATCTTCAGATGGTGGTGCCTTTTACCTGAATGGAGGCCAGGTTAGTGTGGGTAAGATGACCATGCGCAAAAATGAAGCAGTTAATGGTGGCGCCATTGCACTGCATAATGGTCAGTTCCAGATCAATCCTGAAGGCCGAATCATGAATAATACGGCTAAGTATGGAGGAGGATTGTATGTAAACAATGAGTCTGGAACCTTGACTTGTGACGGAGGATCATTTGATGGTAATAGTGCTGATTATGGTGGCGGTATTTATGCTACGGGTCAGATTCAACTTTTCCTTGCTGCAAATGTGTATAATAATAGGGCAAAAAATGGTGCTGGAATCTATGTTGACGGTGGCGTGGAATTGCAGTTTGGAAATGGACTTATTGTGAGTAATCAAGCAGCCGAAGTAGGTGGTGGTATTTATCTGTCAAACGGACAACTTGTTTTTACTGATACTCAAAACTTCGGTATCTATAATAATTCGGCGGATGTCGAGGCAGCAGATATTTATGCGAGCGGTTTGAATACTCAGATTGTTTTACCTAATGTCAAGACTATGGACCTGAAGGGGTTTGGTGTGCCTGGTACTGAGCTGTATTGGGTGTATGATAACGAAGGACAGAGATATGAGGAAGCTTTGTGGAATCTAGATATTGATGTGGAAAGTCTTATTCTGGACTTTGATGAGGCCCCTCAGATGAATATATCTAATAAGACGATATGTCTTGATCTGGGATATGACCTTGTGTTCGTTACCTTGGTGGCGACAGGATTGGCTGAAGATGATCACGCGGAAATAGAGATGCTTTATCCGAAAGCAACTCAAGGTGGAGTAGAGAAAGTATCGTATCGATCTGTCTTGTTTACAGGTGTTGACGGAAGTAATTCAAGTGTTGTGATAGGAATACCATCCGGTGATTGGTATCTTGTAGGAACTGACCTTGGTGTGAAATATAATCCGCCAACTATTACACCTCCAAATGGATATAATAGTGATAATTCGATCAATATAACGAGGGAGAAAAATTCTGAGATCACATTAGCCTATACCGCTAAACAAGAATCCATACAGCACGTTGTGATATACACCAAGTCATTGTCAAATATAATGACTCCGGGAGGTGGTAACTGATTGTAAAAAATAACTTGCATCTTTTGTTATAGGGCCCTGTCAGTGCGGATAAGATACATAGTTGGTCACTTGTACCCGTTCAGCAACAATAGTCATCGAAGCCAGTGCCTTGTCCTGATATAAGTTTATTTGGTCCTGCAAAGATTACATTTGCGGGACTTTTTATATCAGTACTGCTGCCGGTCCGTCCACAGAAACGGCCCTTTTCGTGGACACAGAAGGCTTTTGACACCGGCTATCCACAGAAACCGTCCTTTTCATGGACGGGATGGCGCAGGGCAGGCGGAGCAGCACGCGGGCGGAGGTTGTGCAGTTTACCAACAACCGCTGCCTGGCGTGTATCCCTGCTGCAGTGTGTGAGATGCAAGATACAACAGTATTGTGTAACATCTTGTGATTCAATAAGATAAGTGTATCGCCTGCAGTCCCGCGCATGCAGG
>JAGCKJ010000016.1 GCA_017647575.1 Bacteroidaceae bacterium
ATATTCCATACGTCCGAACCGGTCATATTCTTTTTATTGGCTTCGTTTGTGGATTCCGATGCTGACATCCAGAATTTTACATTACCAACTTTCTTTGATTTACCGGTTTCTACATTATACAGATATACTTTTTTTCCTACAAACGATGTGTAGTCACGCTGTCCGCCATCGCCCAGCCATAGATAGAGGTCGGCTGCTTTGGTTGCTTCCTGAGGAGTGTAGCCCAGGATGTTTACGTGAACAGCTTCTGACTGAGAATTCCAGATGTCAAATTTAACTTCTGCTGTAGTGGCATCGGATCCCATTCCGTCAGGAATAGAAACGGTATATGTGCAGCCCTGTTTCATGGACTGTGGCAATTGCAGGAAAATCCAATGGTCTAATTCGCTGGTCAGAGTGTTGTCTGTATTCATCGGTTTGGATTTTCTCCAGGCATTGACTGCTGTTTTGCTACCAAATGATTTGTCGTCACCTGATGAGATTGTCCACAATGTTGCTTTGGCTGCAACCTCTGTATCCAGTCTCTGACCAAAGACTAATAGGGTATCATCACCTTCGGCAAATGAGTGACCAAGATATGCACTTGGACCTGTTCCGTCGTCACGATAACGAACCTCGCCATCGCGGAAATGAACCATAAGGTAGTCTTTGTCTATTACCTTTAGCTCCAGAAATTTGGTGGCATTCACAAATGTTGGTGCTACCACGGCTATTAACATAAGTAATGCCGCTCTGATAGTTCTCTTTTTCATAAAATTAGTTGGTTAAATAATTGTTTGAAAAGTACTTAGTATAATGCTTTTTCTGTTAATGTTTTACCATTGCTAAAGATGGTTTTTCTTATTACAAGTCCTTTTGGAGTGTCAATTATCTGCCCGCTCAGGTTGTAATAGATTACCTCTTTTATGCTGCTCTCTTCAATGCTGCTGCTGTTGACAGATGTCACTCTGTCTGCTGCTATTCTTAACTGTGCGTGAATGTTGTAATATGCAGGTTTCGCCTTCAGGTTGCTGTCATACAGCAGTGGTTTGTTCTGACGCCAGGAGTGGTTGTCAGAAATTCCCCATACAAGCATAGTAGAGCAGTTGTCATTTCTCAGGAAGATGCGGGTTATTGCACCATATTCCTTTGCCTGAAGGTCTAAGGCGTTGCTTGCTGATGGATTTGCCAGTGCTATATCCAATTCTGTGATTATACATTTCATGCCTATGGCTGCATATCGCTGGATATTCTTTTCCAGTTTCAGAGTGTCAAGTTCTCCAGTTGTAAGGTGACATTGCAATCCACAGCCTTCAATTGGAATTCCGGAATTGATGAGTCTCTTTACCAGATTGTAATAGGCTTCTGATTTGGTTCCGCCCATAAATTCTACTCCGTAGTCGTTGATGTAGAGTTTGGCCTGTGGATCGGCCTGATGTGCCCAGACAAAGGCTGAATCTATAAAGTCTTCTCCTATGTAAGTGGCCCAGATGGATGGACGCAGTTTATAAGCATCCGGATTGGTACGTACAATGCTCTGGTCATCGTCCAGCACTTCATTACATACGTCCCATTCGGTTATTTGTCCCTTATATTTGCCTACTACGTTGAATATGTGATTCTTAAGAATGCTGAGCAGCTCTTCTCTTGTGAAGTTGTGGTTGTTCTTTCTGCCATCCTGGCTTACCCATTCAGGCAGTTGTGAATGCCATGCAAGTGTGTGTCCGCGTACCTCCTGGTTAAAGCGGCTTGCCACCCATACTATGGCATCTGAACCTCCGTAGTTAAAACTGTTTCTGCCAGGTTCGGTTGCATCGAACTTCATTTCGTTTTCACCTACTATCATGTTGAACTGGTTGCCTACAAGACCTGTTTCGCCATCGTTGCGGCTGCAGTCATATCGATAGCTGGCTGCTGCCACACCAATATTCTTTCCTAAAATCTCTGCGTATGTGCGGAGTGGGGTATTGTCTGTCAGATCGTAACTCCAGTCATCATCGGGATAGCCCTGGAAACCGCTTTCGTTATCATCGTCTTCTGTAATATCGCCCTGGCCATTGTAATCCAATGAAGTTACTTTGGCTACAAGCTGATATGTCCCGTTATTATCTTCTCTGTGTTCAACCACCCATGTGTAACATTTTGGGTAGATTATATTGAAATTCCACTCTGTGCCGCTCTTTGTGGTGGCAGACAGCAGTACAAATTCATCGTTTACAGAGAGAATGGTGTCTGTAAGTTCAAGTGTAATCTTTGGCATTGCATCCGATTCATCGAAATCTTCTGTTTTATTGCTGTAGTTCATGGTTCCGTCTATCTGCAGTCTGTCATAATTCAATGTGTCTGATATCTGGAAAATTATGTTTGATACGGGATGCAGCGTTACTTTTACCTGCGATGTTTCACTCTGAAAATCTGTAAAGTAAAGTGTTCCGATAGAATCGTTTCCGGGTTTTATGGAACCGTAAACTTCCGTTGCTGATGCTACAGAACCAGTGCCGGCCAATACAGCATCTTCATACACAATTACAGATCCGTTCTTACCGGTAGCTCCGCCACCTTTTTCCGCCTTTGTCTGTTCTATATCGTTATCTACCGATATTGTTCCTTTGGTAAGTCTGATACCTGCATTTATGTCATTGTTTGTGCCGGTGACAGAGTATGTGCCTGTTCCCTCTTTAATGATTCCAACCTTGTTGCCGGATGCAGAATTGTATATTCTTCCGGCAAGTGTTGAACTACTGTTTTTACCACCTAATATATAGTATGATATGGCACTGCTCTTTTTGTAGTAGCCTGTCAGATAACTGCCTTTCTCAGTGCTGAGTTCACCAAACCTGATTCCTCTTGTGCCGGATTCTATTGCAATAGTTGCACCTTCGTGCAGAACAACGCGTTTCTTTTCGAACAGTTTATTGTAGTTTGATCCGGAGATATTATCAGGCTGGAATGTTCCGCTGTGCAGAATTATACCATAGAAACCGCAGCTTCCAACAACCTCCTTGTATGGGAAGATATGTACATCGCCTGTAAAATTGCCCCAGTCAGGATATGTGGAACCTTTGCTTTTCTGTGTTCCCATATATGTACGTTCACCACCAGAAAGGATGTTCAGAGTACCTTTGCCTGTAACTTTACCTGTCCATTCAGTATATCGTGATGTGATTACATTAACTGTATCGTCAGCATTTATTCTGATGTCATCGGAAATGTTAGTGTAATTATCAGAACTGTTGTTTACGCAATAGCTTAGAGTATCGCCATTATCAGTATAGATGGTTTTTGCTGATATACCGGATGAAGTAAGTGTTAACAGAGAGCCTATTGTTACCGTTAAAATGTATTTGTTTACTTTCATACTTTTTGGTTGTTTTAAATATTCAGAATGCGAAGTTAATAAAATGGTATATAAATTAAAAAATAGTTTGGCTATTTCGCTACTTTGAACTTACTTTGCGCTTAGTTTTCCATTAATATGCATATGGTAAGAAGTTACGAAGAGATAAATGATAAAATCAGAAAAGGCAAGGCAGTTGTTTTGACTGCTGAACAGGTTTCTGAAATGGCGAAGACAATGTCGCCTAAAGAGATTTTAAAGAAGGTCGATGTGGTTACAACAGGTACATTCGGTGCTATGTGTTCATCGGGTGCTATCCTGAACTTTGGACATGCTCAGCCTGCTATCAGAATGGAACGCATTGAGATTAACGGTGTTCCTGTTAGCGGTGGTCTGGCAGCTGTAGATACTTTTGTAGGTGCTACTGATTGTAACCCTGCTAATCCAAAATATGGTGGTGCAAATATCATTGAGGATCTTATAAACGGTAAGGAACTTATTCTGGAAGCATGGGGTAAGGGTACTGACTGCTATCCAAGAAAGCATATCAAGACCACTATTTCACTTGATACAATCAATGAAGCTATATTGAGTAATCCACGTAATGCTTATCAGAACTATAATGTTGCTACCAACACTACTGATAAGATTAAATACACCTACATGGGTACTCTGCTTCCAAATATGAAGAATGCTTCATACAGTACTTCCGGTGAACTTTCTCCGCTTTTGAACGACCCTGAGTGCAGAACCATTGGTCTGGGCACCAGAATCTTCCTGTGCGGTACCCAGGGTTATGTTACATGGAACGGTACTCAGTTCAACACTTCCAAACCGGTTAATGAATTTGGTGTGCCAATAGGAAATACCAGAACTATTGCAGTGGCAGGCGAGATGCGTGAAATGAACACACGCTATCTGCGAGCTGCGTACTATAAGAGATATGGTGTTTCACTCTTTGTAGGTATCGGTGTGCCAATTCCTATTCTTGACGAAGATATGGCTGCACGTGTTTCTATCAGAAACTGTCAGATTACAACCAATGTTCAGGACTATGGTCATAATTATGATCATCTGGGTACTGTTACTTATGAACAGCTGCAGAGCGGTCAGATTGAGATAGGCGGCAAGAAGATTCACACTGCACCTATGGCAAGTTTGGCACGTGCCCGCGAAATTGCAAACATTCTGAAGCAGTGGATTGAGGCAGGTCAGTTTGAACTGACAGCTCCAGTACGTCCTATGCCAACAAACAGAAGTTTGAAGGGTCTGGAAGAGAAAATTTTCTAATTCTTAAATGGTAACAGTATGGTAAAAAAAATAGTCATATCATTTCCCGGAGAATCGGCAGGCCGTTCATTGACATACGAACTGGTTAAGGATTTTGATATTAAGGTGAATATTCTTAAGGCCGATATGGAGTTGAGCCGTGGTGGTAAGCTGGTAGTGGAACTTGATGCTGAACCAGAGCAGATAGAGAGAGCTATTGCTTACATGGAACAGAGTGGAGTAGAGGTTAGCTCTGTTGGCAGCAAGATACGTCATAACAGCGAACTTTGTATAGACTGCGGTGCTTGTACATCGTCTTGTCTGGCAGGTGCGCTTTCTATTCAGGCTCCTGACTGGAAACTGAAATTCGACCCTGACAAGTGTGTGGTCTGCAAGCTTTGTTTAGGTTCTTGTCCACTTGGACTTTTTGAAATAGAATTTACATAATAAGCATGGAATATAAGGAACGTACATATAGGGATAGTTTCTGTTCCGGTAATAGACGTTCTTTCTCTGTAAAGTTTAAGGAGACAGATTTGTGGATAGGGGTCGATAAGGACTCCTATTCCCCTTTTATGCAGGATGAAGCTCTTTCAATAATAGTTAAACTGCGTAATTTGATGGATGCTTATCTTATGCTGGACCCAGATTACAGGAGTGCACTTGTTCCATACTATCCGCAGACACCTGCTCCGCAGATTTTTCATGATATGTCGGCTGTATGCAAGCGTACCGATATAGGTCCGATGAGTGCAGTTGCCGGAGCAGTGGCTAAGTTTGTGGCTTTGGAACTGAAAAAGAAATTTCCTTACAGAGAGATTATTGTAGAGAATGGTGGCGATATCTATCTAGAGGTTACAGACGATATAGATATTTCTGTGTTTGCAGGCCAGTCTCCGCTTTCAAACAGAGTGGGATTGCACATACCTGCTTCTGTTTCGCCTGTGGGTGTCTGTACATCGAGCGGTACGGTGGGACCATCACTGAGCTTTGGCAGGGCCGATGCTGTGATGATTGTGTGCAAGGATGTACTATTGGCTGACAGTTATGCTACAGCTATGGCCAACAGAGTTAAAACAGTAGCAGATATAGAACCTGTAATAGATTATATATCAGGTCGTTCCGACATACTTGGTGCACTTGTTGTAAAAGATGACAGGATGGCTGTAACAGGCAGTTTTGAATTAAGAATATTTCAATAATACCTCAATACTATGGCATCAAAATTCAGAGTTCATGTATATAGACCCGTAAGAGATTCTATTCTCTATTTTCTGGCTAAGATGATGTTTGTGATTTATCCCATTATGCCCAGAAAAATTGTACTTTGGTGGCATGGTGTATTGGCATCTTTTGCGTACAGGATGGGTAAAAGTGTCAGAGAGAGAATAATAAAGCATTACACTATTGCATTTGGTCCGGAGGATCAGCCTGGAAAATATTATACAATGGGTAAGGAGGTTTTTATAAACCTGGCAAAGACTCTTACTGATTATGCTCTGATGAACAGAAAACGCAAATGGGAACAATTCAGCAAATATTTCAAGGTTGAAGGGATTGAAAACCTTGACAATGCATATAAAAAGGGCAAGGGTGTACTTTGTATGATTTCTCATACTCCCGGATGGGAATTTTCTGCCATACTCCCTCCGCTATTGGGTTATCCTTCATTAGGTGTAAGTAGTAAAATTAAGAATCCCGCTCTTAATAAAATGATGATAGAGATGCGTGAAACCCGTGGAATGAAGAATATTACCCGTAATAAATGTTATGACATTCTTACAGATGAACTTCGCAGTGGCAAATGTCTGATAATAATGATTGATCAGGACAGTAAGAATATTCGCGGGGAATTTGTTCCTTTCTTTGGCAGGGATGCATACACTCCTATTGGTCTGGCACGTATGGCTATGGATACAGGTGCTGCTGTAGTTCCTATGCATACTATCCGTAATAATGAGGACGATACATACACTTTTCAGATACTTCCTGAGATACCATTTACTCAACTGGATGACGTTAGTGAAACCATGGTGTACAATACTGCCAGATACAATAAGGTTACCGAAGATCTGTTGAGAAAATATCCAACACAATGGGTATGGATGCACGAACGCTGGAAAACAACTCCTGAATCACTGCATGCTTTTCTGGAAAGAAAAAGGAGACGCAAGGAGGCTTTGAAACAACAAAGCGGAAAGATGAGTGCAAATTAAGAATTTATGGTTATATTTGTATTTCAAAACAGTATTTTAGACAACTGGTAAATTAACCAACCAAAATTATATATGATGAAAAGATTTTTTGTAGCTGTAACGGCTCTTTTAACTATGATGGTGAGTATTTATGCTGCCGATCATAAGGGAATTTCTTTCAACGAACTGAGTTCTGAAAGATTTACTCTTATTGAAAATGGTAATCCTGTATCACTTTTGCTGGATGAAACAGACGATGTAGGTGTGCAGATTGCAGCAAAGGCTTTGCAGAACGACTTTAAAATGGTTTCAGGCAAAGAGGCTGCTATATGCAATGCACCTTCAAGCAGCAAGATGGTTATTATTGGTACACTTAACAGTAAGTATATCAAGCAGATAATCAAAAGCAAGAAGCTTGACAGGAAAGAACTGGAAGGTAAGTATGAAAAATATATCATGGCAACAATAGCCAATCCTGTTGAAGGAGTAGAAGAGGCTCTTGTTATTGCCGGTAGCGACAAGCGTGGTACAATCTATGGTATATATGAACTTTCTGAACAGATTGGTGTCTCTCCATGGTATGACTGGGCTGATGTTCCTGTTTATGAGCAGAAGAATGTATCACTTGCAAAAGGTACATATACAGCAGGCGAACCAGCTGTCAAGTATCGTGGTATCTTCCTGAATGACGAGGCTCCATGTCTGACCGGATGGGTTAAGAATACTTACGGAACAGATTTTGGTGATCATCGTTTCTATGCTCGTGTTTTTGAACTTATTCTCCGTTTGCGTGGTAACTTTATGTGGCCTGCCATGTGGGGATGGGCATTCTATGCTGACGATCCTTTGAACTCAAAGACTGCCGATGATATGGGTATTGTAATGAGTACATCACACCACGAACCTATGGCACGTAACCATCAGGAGTGGACCAGAAACAGTAAGAATTATGGCGGCGTATGGGATTACAACAAGAATCCTGAAGGTCTGCAGACATTCTTCCGTGAAGGTATAGAACGTGCAAAGGATACAGAAGATATCATTACCATTGGTATGCGTGGTGATGGTGATGCTGAACTGGCAGGTTCTGATGAGGATAATATCCGTATGATGGAGGGTCTGTTCGAAGACCAGCGTCAGATTATCAAGGAGGTTACAGGCAAGAACCCTACCAAGACTCCACAGGTATGGGCTCTCTATAAAGAGGTTCAGACCTATTACAACAAGGGTTTGCGTGTTCCTGATGATGTAATTATTCTGCTTAGTGATGATAACTGGGGCGATATTCGTCGCCTGCCAAATGCAGAAGAACAGAAACATCCGGGTGGATGGGGTATGTACTACCACGTGGATTATGTAGGTGCTCCAAGAAACTCAAAGTGGCTGAATGTAACTCCTGTTCAGCACATGTGGGAACAGATGCAGTTAACTTACAGTTATGGTGTAGATAAGATCTGGGTACTTAACGTAGGCGATTTGAAGCCAATGGAATATCCTATTACTCTGTTCCTTGATATGGCATGGAATCCTGAAAAATTCAATGCTGAAAATCTGCTTGACCACGTTTATGATTTCTGTGCCGAAGCGTTTGGTGAAGATCAGGCAGCAGAGGCAGCCCGTCTGTTGAATCTGGTTAGCAAATATAACGGCCGTATAACCCCTGAAATGCTTGATGCCAGAGTTTATAACCTTGAATCAGGAGAATTCAAACAGGTATGTGATGACTATGCACGTCTGGAAGTGGCTGCATTGCGCCAGTATCTGGAACTTGATCCAAAGGCAAGAGATGCATATCAGCAGCTGATTCTCTTCCCAATTCAGGCTATGGCTAACCTCTACGATATGTACTATGCTCAGGCTATGAATATGAAGCTTGCTGCAAACAATGATCCTGCTGCAAACTACTGGGCTGATCGTTGTGAAGAGGCATTTGCCCGTGACGCAGAACTCTGCAAGAACTTCAATAAGGTGATGTCAAACGGTAAGTGGGATGGCATGATGACACAGAAGCATATTGGCTATACATCATGGAATGACAACTTCCCGGCAGACCGTCTGCCACGTCTGACAAGAGTAGAGGAGACCGACAAGGTAGGTGGATATGTATTTACTGAAAAGAATGGGGTAGTTGCTATGGAGGCAGAACATTTCTATGCTCAGGAGAATGGCCAGGCTGGTGAATGGACTACAATTCCTTATATGGGACGTACACTTTCCGGAGTAGCTGTTATGCCTTACAATGTATTGCCAGAGGGCGCTTCAATGACATATAAGTTTAACCTTACAAGTGATGTTGATGCAATCAAGGTTCTTATTGCAGTGAACTCAACTCTTACATTCTATCGTCTGGAAGGACACCGTTATGCTGTTAGTCTGGATGGTGGCGAAGAGCAGATTGTTAACTTCAATGAGCGTCTGAACGAGGATCCTGCAAACCTCTATTCTGTCTATTATCCAACTGTTGCAAAGAGAGTTACCGATAATACTATTTCGTTCCCTCTCTCAGCATCAAAGGGTGAACATACATTGACTATTCGTCCAATTGAACCAGGAACAGTCTTTGAAAAGATTGTAGTGGATTGTGGTGGCTATGTAAATAGCTATCTCTATATGGATGAATCGCCTGTTAAGAGAGAAAAATAAATATTGATTATAGGATTGGGCAGAGAGGCAAATCTGTCTTTCTGTCCAATTGTTTATTTGTGATGACGATATAGAATTTTTTAGAAAGTTATGATATCTGTTCTGGTCCTGATTTCGGTAATCATATTTATTTGTGTTATTCTGAATAATGCCACAAATAGATTGGGAATGCCGGTCCTGCTGGCATTTATAATGCTGGGTATGCTGTTTGGTAATACAGGAGTGTTTACTTTAAATGATGATGCATACAGTGTTGTAGAGAAAGCAAGTACCGTAGCATTGATATTCATAATGTTCTATGGTGGATATGGAACAAGATGGAGCGCTGCAAAACCTGTCGCTGTAGAATCAGGATTGCTGGCTACTGTTGGTGTACTGCTTACTGCCGGCATTACAGGACTATGCTGCCATTTTCTGCTTGGATGGAACTGGCTGGAGAGTTTTCTTATGGGGTCTGTAGTGAGCTCTACCGATGCTGCATCTGTTTTCTCTATACTGCGTTCCCGCAAGCTGGGCTTAAAGAATGGCTCTGCTTCTCTGCTTGAGTTGGAATCGGGTTCAAACGACCCCTGTTCATATATGATGACAGTTCTGATGCTGTCGCTGATAGAGGGTGGAATAACGGCAGGTAATGTTGTGACAATCCTATTGTCGCAGTTGGGATTTGGCGCGCTGTTTGGAGTCCTGATTGCTATGGGCGCTATCTGGTTCATGAAGCATGTTAAATTCCGCTCTTCCGGTTATGATTCTCTCTTTGTGCTGGCTGTGGCTATCTTATCGTATGCACTACCTTCATTGATAAATGGCAATGGCTACTTATCGGCATATATAGTTGGTATTATTTTAGGTAATCAGACTATAGGAAACAAAAAGGAGCTGGTACATTTCTTTGATGGTGTTACCAGTCTTATGCAGGTTATCATCTTCTTTATGTTAGGATTGCTGGCCAAGCCTGCCAATTTGCAGAATAATGTGACTGATGCTGTGGTTATATTCCTTATTCTGTTGCTGGTGAGCCGCCCGCTAACGGTGTTTATGTGTCTGACTCCGTTCAAAAAGTACTCTTTTAAGCAACAGATACTTGTCTCATTTGCAGGATTGCGTGGTGCTGCATCTATCGTATTTGCAATTATGGCTATGTCGGCAGCTTCTTTCATGGGAAAGGATATCTTTAATGTGGTGTTCTGCATAGTGCTGGTCTCTATTTCATTACAGGGTACATTACTTCCATTTGTAGCCAAGAAACTGGGGCAGATTGATGAAAAAGCCGATGTTATGAAGACGTTTACCGACTTCTCCGAAGAGACTGATTTGCAGTTTTCTGAAATTAATGTTACCAAAGAGAATGCATGGAACGATAAGTATGTGAAGGATCTGGGTCTGCCTCGCGCTATGTTGTTGTGTCAGGTGGTAAAGCACGACGGAAGTGTTGTTCTTCCGAATGGTAATACCAAACTGGTTCAGGGCGATAAGGTTATAGTTTGTACAAAGCCATATAACAACAGTGACGGACAGCTGATGATTGTAAAGCATGAGATTCCCGAAAACAGCAGGTGGGTAGGATTACCGTTAAAAGATTATTCTTCTACACAACAGTATCAGATTATTTTGATTGAACGTGGAAGAAAACGTATAATTCCAAATGGCAATACAATTTTGAAGGCCGGCGATCTGCTCTATATCAATCAGGTCTGAATGAGAAAACAATAAGATATAATAAACCCCAAAAGTTCCTATGACAGACTTTTGGGGTTATTTCGTTTTAACTGTTCTGTTGGTTATAGACAGTTGTATCGGTTATTTTACTGGATTACCCTTCTTTGTGAAAAGGTTCAGATCTATGCAATTACCCATGTGAACATAACCATCTGCATTTGGATGCAACCAGTCATTTTCAAACAGGAACTTTGGATTCAGACGTGCAGGATCATCTTCGCTTCCCATTGCCTTGTCAAAATCAATAAGTCCGTCAAAATATCCACCGTTACGAATCCAGTCATTAAGAAGCTGACGTCCCTCTTCGTGGTTTTCGCTGTAGTAATTATTGCCCTTGAACTGCATTACAGTACCACCATATACGTAAATACCAAGTTCATGAGCTTCGTCTATAATCTGTTTGTAAACCTCAATAATCTGCTTTGCTTTTGATACAGCATCGCCATAACCGCCAAGGTCATTTACACCTTCAAACAGAATGATGTATTTTACACCCTCCTGCTGGAACAGGTCACGTTTGTAACGAGTGCGTCCTGTAGGGCCAAGGCCACCATTCAGTATGCAGTTGCCACCTAATCCCATATTCAGAACTGCTACGCGTTTTGTGGCTTTGTTTTCCAAAAGTCTGCGTGAAAGGTTATCGGTCCAGCGGTTCTGCTGGTCGGTTGTTGAACCACGTCCGTCAGTGATGGAGTTTCCAAGTACAACCACTGCACGTGCATCTTTTTCAGCAAGGACCTCTATGGCATTAATAATGTACCAGTGAGCTGTAGCTGTAGCACCGCTGAAATCGGAAGTCTGTCCCTCTTTAATGTATGATGTGGTACGTGAACCCGGATGACCTGTTACGCTGGTAGATGATGCCTGACCAAGCTGCATTGTAATAGCTACATTCTCTCTGTTGTCTATCTTGAAACTGATTGGATCTGATACAACAAGTTCACCTGGCTGAATAGTAACAGAAGAACTGCCATTGAATGTAAGACTCTTTTCTGTTCCTTCAATTATATCGCTGCTGCTGCCTGCTGTAGATGCAATAGCCACCTGAGCACCATTGATTCTTACCGGTCCCTGGCTGAATTCGTTTGAGAACTTCAGTCTGATTTTCTTACCGCTGATAGATACCTGTACTATCTGTCTGATTGAGTTGTTCTCCAGATATGGAGCAGGAGGACAGTTGTGTGGCTCTACCACCTGTTCTGCGGTAGCCCATGTGGCAACCCAGTGTTTGCCTGCCATGGCAGGAACAGAGATCATAATAGGCATAATCAACGCCAATAATAAACTTTTTACCTTCATAAATATTTATTTTATTAATGATAATACTTTCCGTTTGTAAAGTTACTAATAAAATGATTTGGTTAAAATATTAAAAAGGAATAACTTTACAATCAAAACATATATTTATGCATAAAAGATTAATTATTCTTACAATAACAATGCTGACAGCTTTAACTCTTGCTGCTCAGAGAACATATTGGAAAACTACAGAAGACAATATTTCCAATAGCCGTATTCAGACAATTTGTGAAGACAGCAACGGCTTTATATGGATAGGTACAGAGAACGGGTTAAACAGATATGATGGTTATGATTTTACAAATTTCTACCATAATCCGGATGATTCATTATCACTGGTCAGTAACTATGTTCGTACTCTATATTCTGATGACGATGGAATTTTGTGGGTAGGCACAAGTAAGGGATTGCAGTATAAGTATCCAAACAGTTCATATTTTCATACGGTAAAACTTCCCGATGCAAATACCGTATTTATAACAGGAATAATCAAACTAAGCAATGGTGAAGTATGGTTCTCTACATCAGGACGTGGAATATACAGAGTAAAACCTAACAATCTGTCAGAAGCTGAAAATCTGGAGAAACTAACTCCACAGCTTGGGCTGGATGTGTGTCGTACAATCATAGAAGACTATACAGGTTTAATATGGATAGGAACTCCTATGGGTGTCTCTGTGTGTGAACCGGGTACAATGCGTATAACCCATTTTGAACGTGATATAATTAACAGAGATATAACAGGAATTTTTGAAGATGATGAGGGTAATATCTTTATCTCTACCAATAATCATCTGTATGTATGGAGAAGTCTTGATGAAAGGCTGGAACAGATAACTCCTGAAAAGGGCATATGGGAGATAACCCACACCTATATGGATAATGAACAGCAAATATATCTCTCTTTAAGAGGAAACGGACTGCTAAAGTATAACAGGGAAACAAATCAGCTGGAACGTGTGAAGCAGACTATTGACAATATGGAACTTGATAATCTTGACATTAGTGCATTGTACAGAGATAGTCAGGGAAATATGTGGTTAGGATGTTTCTTGTCCGGTCTTGCAATGACGACCAGAGATTCCAATCAGTTTAGTTATTTTAAGTTTTCTGAATCAAAAGAGAATATATCCGGAGTGGTAACAGCTCTGATGCTAGATAAAAATGAAAATCTATGGATAGGATATAACAATAAGGGACTGACCTGTGTCGATAAGAAAGGTGATATAAGGATAAACAACAAGAATTATCCCTATGTAAGCTGTTTCTATAAGGCAAAAGATGGTAACATGTGGGTTGGATTAACCAGTGGAGGATTGTCTTTGCTGGATATAGAGACAGGAAATCTCACTTCGGTAATTACCAATGAATATGCTGCTATCTACACTATGGCAGAAGATAGTAATGGTCATCTTTATCTTTCTGAACTGGGTGGTGGCTTTACCAGATACGTAACCGGCGATACAGTCACTACGCCATGGACATCATTGGTGTCGGAAGACAGCGAATATACGTTGACAAACAACTGGGTCTATGCAATGTATATTGATGATGATGACAGATTATGGCTGGGACATGACAATGGTATAGATTGTTATGATATCAAGACCAATAAGTTTCTTGATGTGGCCAGAATTCGACAAACAATTAGTGCCACAAGCTGTTATGTAATTAAAGAGGGTGCAAATAATAGATTGTGGTTTGGCACCAATATGGGGCTTATGATGTTTGATCGCGTAAAAGATGAAATTGTACTATATGATGAAGAAGATGGACTTTCGGATAAGGTTATAAACGGAATAGAGGAGGATGATTCAGGTAATATATGGGTAAGTACGCAATCTGGTCTGAACAAGATAAATCCGAATAACAATACTATAGACAGATACTATTCAGGAGCCGGATTAAGAGACAGAACCTATAATAAGGTATCTACAAGCAATAAAAAGTCCGGTATAATATTCTTTGCCAGCAATAATGGTATTACCCATTTCAATCCATCCAATATCAACACATCCACTATGGTAAATGACATATTGTTGACGTCATTTACAGTAAACAATGAACCAATATCGCTGTCATCAATTTCAAATGGCAAGGCAGAAGGCGATGTCGCATTGTTCATGGCTGATATGTTTGAACTATCATATAAGGATAATTCCTTCTCATTGGAGTTTACTACACTTAACTTTGGTGAAGAGGATTGTATCAGTTATGAATATACTTTTGATTCAACAAGAAAAAAGTGGCCATCTACACCTGCCGGAGTAAATGTAATTAACTTCTCGCATTTGAATCCGGGTACACACAAACTATATGTCAGAGCGCGAATGAACGATAGCTATTCTGCTGTTAAATCATTCACTATCAGGGTGGCTCCACCATGGTATTTGAGCATATATGCATATTGTATATACGGTAGCCTGGTTATTGCTATTGCACTTTTGATTGTCTATTCGGTAAGAAGACGCGGTGAGCAGAATATCAGTGAGGCTAAACTACAGGCCTTTACCAACATAGCACATGAAATATGTACTCCTATGACAATGATTATATCACCGCTTGAGGAACTTATGAAGCAAGAGAATGTCAGTGTCAGCACACATAAACGACTTCAGGAGATGCATAAAAGTTCTACAAAGATTCTCAGTCTGATTAATCAGCTTCTGGATTTAAGAAAGTATGATGAAGGACAGATGAATCTGCACTACAGAGAGGTGGATTTTGTTAACTTCATTATGGGAACTTTTGAAATCTACACTCAGACTGCTGAACGCAGGGAGATTGATTTTACATATACCCACAGTGTGGAAGAACTGCCTGTATGGATTGATGTGGACAGTATAGACAAGGTTATGATGAATCTTTTGTCAAATGCATTCAAATATACTTCTGATGGTGGTAATATTCAGGTTCATCTTGATATGGGAATTGATGAATCCGTATCGGGACCATTGCGTAACTATGCTCAGGTATCAGTATCAGACAATGGTATAGGGCTTGATATAAAGGATGTGACTAATGTGTTTGAGAGATTCTACAGAGCAAAGAATTCACTCACATCAATGACTCTGGGAATGGGTATCGGATTAAACTTCTGTAGGATGCTGATAGATTTGCATCGTGGTACTATCTGGGCTGAAAACCGTACTGATGGTAAGGGAGCTGTCTTTACATTCCGTATCCCATTGGGTAAATCACATATCAGTAAAGAGGATTTTGATACGGAAAACAGTACAGACAGAAAGGAACTTAATACAATGAGGGTAAGTGAAACAGAACTGGTGGATTCTGAATCAAATCCTTCACATTACAAGAAGATACTTGTTGCTGATGACGATGATGCTATACTGGAATATATCAACAATAATCTGAAACATACATATAAGGTGATTACCTGCAAGAATGGTGTAGATGCTTTGCGTATGACCGTATCTCAGAAACCTGATTTGGTTATTACCGATGTTGTTATGCCGGAGATGGATGGTATAACATTGTTGAGAAAACTCAAGATGAATGTTGATACAAGCCATATCCCTGTGATAATTCTTTCCGGTAAGAATAAGTTGCAGGACAGAATGTTGGGTATAGAGACTGGTGCAGATGCATATCTGCCTAAACCGTTCTATATGAATGAACTTAAATCTACTGCAGCCAACCTGATTAGCAACCGTTTGAGAATGAAGGGTAAATATTCCGCGGTACAGCATCGTAAGGCGGTAGCTGCAGAAGTTAATATTGAATCGTCAGATGATCAGTTCCTGAATGAGATTACTGCTATTGTGAATAAAAATATTTCAAACAGTGAATTTAATGTTGAGCAGTTGATGAAGGAGATGAGAGTAAGCAAGAGTAAACTGCATAGAAAAATAAAAGATCTTACTGGTTCAACACCTGCTCATTTTATTATGAATATACGTATGCAGCATGCGAAAGAGAAACTTGCCGAAAAAGATGCAAATGTTTCACATATAGCATACGATGTGGGTTTCTCATCTCAGACACACTTCTCGACTACATTTAAGTCTTACTTTGGATATACTCCAACTGACTATCTAAAACAAAATAAAGCGAAGAATGAAGAAGGATCTGAAGATACTGCTGAATGATGCTGCTGTTAAGTATGAAACAGCAACATTTATTGAGACCGATCCTATACAGTTTCCTCACAGATATTGTTCAAGGGAAGATATAGAAGTGTCTGCTTTTATAGCTGCATGGATGGCGTATGGAAGCAGAAAGGTATTCCTGAAGATACTAGATTCAATGCACTCTGTAATGGATATGTATGGAGGTCCTTTCAGCTATATAATGAATGGACACTTTTCAGATCTTGAATCAAAGGCTGGTGAAACTCTGTACAGATTCTACAAATGGCAGGATTTTATATCTCTTGCGGAAAGGATGAGATATATTTATGAAAAGAGTGGCACTATTGAGATGGATGATCTGCAATTGCGAAAAGCCTTTTCAGGTGTGAATGGCATACCCGTAGAAACAAGCAATTCAGCCAACAAACGTCTGCACATGTTCCTGCGGTGGATGGTCAGGGTAGGGAGTCCTGTCGATTTCGGTCTGTGGAACTGCATATCTCCTGCACAGTTAATCATTCCCTTGGATACTCATGTGTATCAGGAAGCTATCGGACTGGGGCTTACTGGCAGAAAATGTGCAGATATAAAAACCGCGACAGAGATTACAGACCAACTGAAGGAGATATGGCCTGACGATCCCGTACGCGGTGATTTTGCCCTTTATGGAATTGGTATCAATAAGCTGACATCTCTTTGAGCAGAGCAATCTCTTCTGCCCATAAGGATTCATCGGGAGTTTCAAGTATAAACGGAATATGGTCCAGATTTCTGTCTGCCATAATGCGTTTGAAGAAATCTATACCTAAATATCCCTTGCCAACAGAGTCATGTCTGTCAACTCTGGTTCCCAACTCTTTCTTGGTGTCATTAAGATGTATGGCACGCAGATAATTCATACCCACTTCGGAATCGAATTCTTCCCATACAGAATCGTAATTGTTCTTCAGATCATAACCGGCTGTATAGGTGTGACAGGTGTCAATACATACACCTACACGGCTTTTATCTGTTACTCCATCTATGATTCGTTTAATCTGCCAGAAAGCAAATCCTACATTGCTGCCCTGACCTGATGTATTTTCGATTACTGCTGTTACACCGGTTGTTCTCTCCAAAGCCATATTTATGCTTTCTGAAATCCTTTCCAGACACTCTTCAACTGAAATCTTCTTTAGATGGCTGCCAGGATGGAAGTTAAGCATAGTCAAACCCAACTGTTCGCATCGGTGCATTTCGTCGAAGAAGGAGTTTCTTGACTTCTCTAGTCCCTCTTCGTCGGGACTGCCCAGATTTATCAGATAACTGTCATGGGGCAGAATATATTTTGGATCAATACCGCTCTTCTCTCTTTCTGCCTTGAATTTTTCAATCTCCTGATCCGACAATGGGTTACTGAACCATTGACGCTGATTCTTTGTAAACAGTGCAAATGCTGTTGCATTGACATCTACAGCATTTTTGGGAGCGTTAAAAACTCCACCGCTTGCCGATACGTGTGGGCCTATATATTTTGTATTCATATCTATTCTATCCTAAATCTACTACTGTTATACCATGTCCGCCAAACTGTACATGTTCATCCTGGTAATGGCTTACTGCAGGTATTGTATGGAGATACTGCCTGATAAGGTTTCTTAATATTCCATTACCTGTACCATGCAGAATACGTACTCTGCTCATTCCTATCAGGGTGGCATCATCTATAAAATGCATTACAGTCTGTACAGCCTCATCGCCACGCATTCCACGAACATCCAGATCCGGTTTGAAAGCAAGTTTTCTTGAATTTATCTCTTCTCTGGTTGCCCTGCTTATATATGTGGCATTTCTGTTTGCATCTTCCTGCTTTTTGTTGCGGACAGCGTGTTCCAGTCTGTCTGCCTTTACTGTACTGCGAACACTGCCAAATTCAATTGTGATGTTGTTTTTGCTTACAGATACAACATCGCCTACAACTGTCTGACCTATAATTCTTACAGTATCGCCAGGCTTGAAACCGCCCTTTTTATCTTTAGATGCAAAAGATGATGGTTCACTGTTTGTACCTGATGTGCTGCCTGGTGCAGGTATGGATGAGACATTCTGTTTGTTCTGCTTTTCCAGTTTGCGTTTTGCTCTGCGCTCCTGAGCCTGACGTATCTGTTCCATCTTTCTGAGAATCTTCTCTTCCTGCTCGCTTATTGCTTTGCCATCTATAGATTCTTTAAACTCATTAAGTTCCTGACGGGCCAGACGTGTCAACTCTTTTTCTGCCTGCGACTCTTTAATGGTGCGGATGGTATTTTCAATCATCGCATTGGAATCCTGAATCAGCTGGTCAGCCCTCTCTTTAGCCTCTTTCAGAATGGACTTACGCTCTTTGTGCAGATTGTCCAGCTCTTCCTGATGGCGTGCAATCTGTTCATCCAACTGTTTCTCTTTTTGATGAACATTTTGGCGTTTATTCTCCCAGTAACGCTTGTCACGTACTATATCCTGCAGATATTTGTCGGCATTGATATAATCGCGTCCTACAATCTGCGATGCGTCTTCAATTACATCTTCTGGTAGTCCAATCTTTCTAGCAATTTCCACAGCAAATGAACTGCCTGGGTTACCTGTTTGCAGAATATACAGAGGTTGCATCAGATGACGGTCATAAAGCATCGCTCCATTCTTTATGCCTTCGTTTTCATCGGCATAGTGTTTCAGATTCTGGTAGTGAGTGGTAATTATACCAAAGACCTTGTTTCTGTTAAAACGCATCAGAACAGCTTCTGCTATGGCACCACCAATGTTTGGTTCTGTACCACTGCCGAATTCATCTATCAGAATAAGACTTCGATTATCCGCAAACTTTATCATCTGCTTCATATTCAGCAGATGGCTTGAATAGGTTGATAAATCGTCGTCTATACTCTGTTCATCGCCAATATCCATAAAGATGCTTTTAAATACACCAGCATGGCTGTTATGGCGCATAGGAACAGGCAGACCGCATTGCAGCATATACTGAAGTAGTCCAACTGTTTTCAAACAGACTGATTTACCGCCGGCATTAGGACCGGATATCAGAAGAATACTGTTCTTGGAATCTAAGCTTATATCAAGAGGAACAACACTTTTGCCGTGTTTCTGAAGTGACTGCTTTAATAGCGGATGAACAGCCTGAACCCAGTCTATAATGGTTTTACGTTCAAATACAGGTTTGCCGGCATCAAAATCCAGGGTAAGTCTGGCCTTTGCCCTTATAAAATCAATCTCTGCCAGAAATTTGTATGAATCGAGTATGGCTGGGATGTCAGGGCGTATAGTATCAGCAAAAGTGGTTAGTATCCTTATAACTTCACGTTTCTCTTCAGCCTCTAACTCTCTTATTTTATTGTTGGCCTCTACAACCTCTTCCGGCTCTATAAAGACGGTTTTACCTGATGCAGATTCATCATGTACTATACCTCTGATCTTTCTCTTCAGACCTGGTGCTACTGGAAGTACCAGACGGCCGTCACGCATTGCAGGTGAAGCATCCTTATCAACCAGTCCATCTCGCTGAGCCTGTTTTAATATACTGCCCAGTATGCGTGATATGCTGAATGTTGTATTCGCCAGATCCATCCTTATCTGGTACAGCTGAGGAGATGCATTGTCTTTCAGTTTACCAAACTTTGTGAGCATTCTGCTGATGCTTTGGCTGATGGCCGGGAATACTGATACGGAACCTGTCAAAGCAGACAGGTTAGGGTAGAGTGAAACATTCTCTTCTCTGTTCAGAAATTCAACTATAGCACTGATTGTTTCAAGCGATCTCCATAATGAAAGAAGTTCTGTTTCGTCCATCCAGGTGCCGATAACTCTTATGCGTGTCAGAGATTCTCTAACATCATAATAGTTCTGTTCCGGAAATGATGTAGATTCCTGGATTATTTTTACAAACTCCATAGTCTGGTCCAGCAGAGTGTTGATGGATGTAAAATCTGTCAGGAATGACATTTCATCTACTTTCTGCTTTCCCAAAGAGCAGATGCATCGGTTAGAAAGCATCTCTCTTATCTCATTAAAGCCTATTTTATGTTCAAAATTGTCTGGATATATCATAATTAACGCGAAGATATAAAAAAAAGATGCAGATTGTTTGTTTTTCTCAAAAATAAACCCCACCTTTGCATCGCAAAACGAAGGATATACATCAGTTGAGCAAGGAGAGATGGCAGAGTGGTCGAATGCGGCGGTCTTGAAAACCGTTGATCTTCACGGATCCGGGGGTTCGAATCCCTCTCTCTCCGCAAGAAAAGCAGGTAAAAGACTCAAATATATTTGAAGGATTTTATCTGCTTTTTTTGTTGTAAGGAGGGTTCGCGGAAACGAGGGAATGGACTAGTTAATCCCTCTCTCCGTAAGAAAAATAGAGTTTATATCCTGATAGAGTTAATCTGTCGGGATATTTAATTTTTAGGTGTAGGTGAAGGGATAAAAAATGATGCGTTGAACAACGCATCATTTTTAGTCTGAAATTAGCTGAATAGCTTAATCATTGGTTGGAGTTGTCGATAGTATTCGCAATTTCGTTAAGTTGGTTGGCAATGTCTCTTAAGGCATTAGCCATTTGTACACACTCTTCGTCTTTAAAGAAAGCAGGTTTGCCATTTACTTTATAACTGTGAATACGTTGCATCATCCACTGCGGAGTGCGACAGAAGTACAAATTACTAAGAGCAGAGAAGTTTAGAATTCTACCAATTCCATTATACATCTCCTTGATAGCCAAATTTTTTGTTTCTGTTGTCATTTCCATATCATTTACACATAACATATTTCGACTGCAAATGTATGTATTTTTATTTGTTTGGCAAGTAGAAATGTATAAAATCTC
>JAGCKJ010000120.1 GCA_017647575.1 Bacteroidaceae bacterium
AAGAACAAACTCATTCATACAATAACTGCAATGGTGAAAAACAACAAAGAGTTTGAACTAAATTATGTAAATATCAACAAAACTATAGTATAATCAAAAATAATTGGAAAATAGTTTGGTTTTTAACATAGAAAGCTAAACACTAAACACTAAACCTTTAACCGTAGCTCCGCTGCTATTCACCATGCGAGAGACAGAACACTTATCACTTACAAGAACATTGTCATATAAACAGGAATATACTCAATACCATTCTCGCGCTTATAGTCTTTGGTATAAATGAGATATTTGTTCATTATACGATTTGAGAACTTAACACAAAATTCATCCAATGATTTATGAGCTTTGTATCCTGACGATTTAACCTCTATTGGAGATATCTTATGTTTTTCTGTAATAACAAAATCTACCTCGTAATACTTCTTGCCCTCAGCATATGGAATGGTATGGTAGAATAAGTTCTTGCCTGTTGCTCTCAACATTTGAGCTATCACATTCTCATATACATACCCAAGATTTGTACTAAGTTTGTCATTAAGCAATTTCTCATAGATAATATTTTCGGTAATATCACCATCCTTAAATGCGAGAGTTACAAATAGGCCTGTATCAGACGTGTACATTTTGAAGTATTCTGGATTCTTGGTTAGCGCCAGTCCAACATTTGGATCATCTGAATGAAAAGCAATATTCACCGTCATAGATTCTTCCATATCCTTTAATACATTTATAATTCTATTTGGTTTTTCTTCTGGCACAGCATTTCCTACTTGATATCGAGCGGCATCTCTGCTTAACTGGGCTGGTATGTCATCGTACAAGGCTTTAGCCCTGCCACTACCATCTATTTTACCGAAATCTTCCTCGTACAAAGCAATGATGTCTCGTTTGGCAAGGTCTACTTCAGTAAAGTTATTCGTTTTAATATATGCCGCAACTGCTTGTGGCATTCCGCCTACGAGCATATATAATCTAAAATCTCGCATCAGTTTTCTGTGAACTGCATCGCCAAGAGACATTTTCTTTTCAAACACGCTTCGAAGTAACGGTATTGTAGCAGTATCTCCCAGTGCCCATCTGAATTCTTCATAGTCCATTGGAAACATGTCAACCTTTGTCTCTTCACTTGGAATAATGATATTTGTACTTTTTGACCTTACGGAGATTAAGGAACCTGTTTCAATATAGTCGTACCTATGGTCATTTACAAGATGCTTGATAGCCTGTCTTGCCTTTGGCTGTAACTGAACTTCATCAAATATAATAACGGATTCTCTCTCATGTAACTTTACCTGAAAGATAAATTGCAACCTGATAAAAAGATAATTCAAATCAGATATATCATTAAACAGTTCGTTTACTTCCTTAGATATTTTAGAGAAATCTATAAGTATATACGATTTGTATTCATTTCGAGCAAACTCTTCTGCTATTGTAGACTTTCCGACGCGTCTTGCTCCCTGTATAAGCAATGCTGTATCACCATTACGCTCATTTTTCCAATTGAGCATAGTGTTATATATCTTTCTTTTAAATCGAATAATATCTTCTGCCATAGTCTTCATTTTTTAGGCAAAGATACTTTTTTTTGGACACCCCACCAAATGTTTTTATGCAATTTGCCGTTTTCCACCAAATGTTTTTTGTTCATTTTGCCGTTTTCCACCAAATGTTTTTGTTCATTTTGCCGTTTTCCACCAAATTTTAGAAAATCCCTAGGCAAAGCGGAGCGGATTGGCTGGCGGAGTGATTTCTGCTGTAACTGACTCTCCCCCTGAGACAGGGCGAATAAGGCCTTTAGAAAAATGACTCAATGTCTTTTTGTGCCTTATGAGGGTTAAACTCCCAAGTTTAACGTCGGGCTCGGAGAGAGTACCCCAAAGGGGGGAGGGGGGGGATAATCAGCTTAATCTTGTTGATTATTTAATCTCACACAGAATACGCCGAAAACGCAGAATTACCGGTCCTATCAATGCTGTTCACGCTGGCGCTGGAATACGCAGAACTGCACCAGTTACACGGTGCGCCATGCGGGGTGTGAACGTTAAATCATCAACAGAGAACACGTAGACACGGAAATTCCGTTCAATCTCGTTTAATCCGTTGATATTATAAGATATTAAAAACGATGACGAAGACGATAACCATCCACCCCCTCCGTCGCTTTGCTCCTCGTCCCACCTGTCTCAGGGGGACAGTTAGGAAAGGTGAGCGGATGAACGGTGAGCACTATAACATACAAGCCCAACCAAACTTACGTGCAACCTCTTTCAGAAGATTACGGTCGCGTGCAGGAATGGTAATGGTCACTGTTTGAGATTGCGTATTGCGCTCTGCTATATTGGCAGAGTCCAAATCGTATTGGTTTTGCATATTCATCCATATGTCGGCAGGGATACCCAGAACCTTTTCAAGGGCTACCGCCATATTCAGCGAAATGGAGCGCTTGCCATTTATCGTTTCGCTCAAGATGGAAGCCTTTATGCCAGACATCTCCGACAATTGCTTCTGCGCCATATTCCTTTCCTTCAATTCATCCTTGATCATTTCACCAGGATGTGTGGCAACAAAAGGAGTTATATTATTTTTACTCATAATGTTTAGATATTTCAAATAACAATGCATTAACTACAATACCTTCATCGTTGGCAGAACTGTTGAACAACAATCTGTATTGTTTGTTTATCCAAACAGCATCAACTCCATTCAGATCACCTTTCTTCTTCTCATAATGAAGAGATTTAATATAAAATAAATCCTCCAATCGTCTGGCAGCCCTGATAAAGTTTACAACCTTTATGTATTGCTTGATAACATCCTTAGATAACTTTCTATAATTGCTGCTCTTTGTGACACCTTCAGCATATAATTCCTCTAAAGCCTTATCTTCAAATATTATGTTCATCTTCTAAATAACTACTTTGCAAATATACAACAATCTATCGAATAATTCGCAAATATGATAATTATCTGTATGAAAAGACAATGTTTTTCTTTATATGCCACAACATAAACAGGCAAAAACTGCCTTGCACGACAGTATTGTAAGCATCCGATAAACTACATATTGTAGCAGTTATAGTAGTGTTGTACCTTTGCCCTGCAAAATTGCAACAAAACTAAAACTGCTATTTTTATGACTAAAGACGAGTTTACATCACTACAACTCCAGTACCAGCAGAGTGGTAAGAGTTTGAAACAGTTTCTCAGTGATACTGGCATATGTTATTCCAATTATCATTATTGGTATAAGAAGTATAAAACAGTTGATGCCCCCAAGGAACTTGCTCCCATTATGTTTATGGACACAAGACAGAATGAGCCAGTATATCCTGTTTCTCCCAATGATGTGCCATCTGGTACCACATTGCTATTCCCTAATGGTCTGAGGGCACACTTTGGCAGGGGAGCAGAAAATATACTTATGGAAATTCTTCAGAAAAGTCTTTCAAGCCATGTTTTGCCTCAATGACACAATGCGCTACTATCTCTGTCCTTCCAAGACAGACATGCGCAAAGGTATTAGCTCTCTAATTGGCGTAGTTCACCAGCAGATGGGCCGCGATGTCAGGAACGGTGATGTTTTCATCTTTATTGGTAGCAGCAGAAAACTCATGAAGCTGCTCCATGCCGAGGATGGAGGAATGGTAATGTATGTCAAGCGTCTTGAAGCCGGCAGATTCCGCCTGCCAGAGTATAATGCAGAGTCACGCACCTACAGCATGGAATGGAGGGACCTTGTGCTAATGGTCGAAGGCATAAAGGAGGATACCGGACAACGCCTGAGGCGGCTGAGGGCAGAACGGAATGAATATGTTGTATGAGCAAAAATACTTGTTTTCATGCACGTTATTATCTAATGAATTACTTGCAAATATCCGTATTTTTTTGTAACTTTGTGGAGTAATAAGAGATACGGCAAATGGAAGAGAAAGATATACTTGTCAGCACTATTCAGGCACTGAATACAACAATTGAATCTCTTTCTAAAACCAATGAGTCTCAAGCAAAGATCATCGAATCTCTAGAACTTAGAATCAAAGAGCTGTCGGCACAGGTAGCATACCTGAACCGTCAGCTCTTTGGCCGTAAATCAGAAAAGCTGCAGGCACAGAATCCTCTGCAGATGGACTTGTTTGCAGACATGCCTGTGGACACGCCTGCTGTTGAAGCAGAACTGGCAGCAGCAGAAACTCCTGTCACGAAGGAAACCGTAGACAAGAAGCAAATACGGCGCAACCGTACCATGCTTGAAAACCTGCCTGTCCTGAAGCGTGACATAATAGACATAGAAGGGATTGACCTGACTCGCTACAAGAAGATTGGCGAAGAAATCACGGAGGTAGTTGAGTTTGAGCCAGGAAAACTATACCGCCATCAGTATGTGCGAATAAAGTACGGACTCATAGACACGACAGAAGCAGTCAAGACAGGTGATGGAGTCAAGATTGCCCCTATGCCTTTGCTGCCCATATACAAGGGAATTGCCGGCTCCAGCCTGCTTACAGAGATACTCCTGCAAAAATATGAATACCACATGCCGTTTTACCGCCAGATCAGACAGTTTGAGCACCTTGGCATCAAAGGCCTTACTGAAAGTACAGTAGATGGATGGTACAAGCAGGTGATGCTGCTCCTGAAACCGTTGTACGGAGCCTTGAAGAAAGAAGTCTTCAAATCTGACTACTGCCAGGCGGATGAAACAACCACTCCTGTTGTAGACAAGGAAAAGCACAAGGCCTCCAAGGAATACCTCTGGATGGTGAGAGCGGTAATGGAAAGGCTGGTGCTATTCCATTATGACAAAGGCTCACGGGCAGGATGTGTGATAGAGGGGCTGGCTAAGGAGCATAATTTCAAGGGATATTTGCAATGTGACGGTTTTGTAGGCTATGAGAGCGCCTTCAAGACCAGTACGGACGTGTCCCTGGTGAACTGCATGGCCCATATCAGGCGCAAGTTTGAATATGCCTTGGAGCAGGATAAGAATAACGCAGAATATGCATTATCCAGGATAGGCCTGCTTTACCAGATAGAAAAGGAATGCGACAAGAAGGAGTCATCAGCCCTTGAACGCAAGGAAATACGCCGGCTTAAAGCAAGGCCAGTCATGGATGAATTAAAGGGATGGCTTGAGCAAGTAGCTGTAAAGTATGGCTCCAGCACACTGCTGGGCAAGGCTGCAGGATACGCATATGTAAGATGGGATAACATGATGCGGTATCTGGAGGATGGCAGAATAAGAATTGACAACAACCTGGCAGAAAATGAAATCCGTCCAATCACTTTAGGCAGGAAGAACTATCTTTTCTGTGGCAATCATGAAGCAGCAGAAAATATGTGCATTATAATCTCGCTTTTATCAACCTGCAGGAATCATGGGGTAAATCCACGTGAGTATCTTAGTGACATTATTGCAAGGATGCCATATATGGAGAAAGCAACTCATGACAGGCTAGTAGAGTTATTGCCTCATAGATGGAAACTGCATCAGACGCAACCAGTGACGAATAGATAGAATACTACCAACAAGAATAATAACAAAAACAATAGCAACAATTACTCACTATGGAGCATTTGTTGCTATTGTTGTATAGATAGGTATACTACCTGTAATTTATCGGATGCTTACACAGTATTTGCCTGTTTATATTCACCATTAGAGAGATGAGCGGTGAGCGGATGAGCGGGGAGCAGCTTCGCTGCGGTTAATCGCAGCACTGCTGTTGGTTAATCGCAACGGAGTTGCTGGTGAACCGTCGCCTTGCGACTGGGTATCCTTTAACCGTTGCTCCGCAACATTAACCTGCGACCCTGTCGCTATTAACCGCTGCTCTGCAGCTTTTAACCTTTCGTCTCCGTCCTCGTCTCAGTCCCCCGACTTCATCGGGCATCACCATCCCTGATCCCAGATGTTGGTGTTGCGGTTGTTGCCACGGGCATAGTCTTCGTCTCCACCTTGATCAGTCAAACTGGTTTCGGTATCAAAATCCTTATCTACCATGTCACTGGCGACTAAGAGAATCCCCTCTTGCGTTGACAAATCCCTAACCTTGTTCAGGGGAGTTACATATATCTTTTTCATAATTTGTTTCGTCTATATATTATATATAAGGTGTGATTATTTAGAGTACAGGTTACAGAGTACAGAGTACAGAGTGCAGAGTACTGATGACAGAGGACAGATGACTCTAAACTCTACACACTAAACTCTAAACAATATTACTTTATCACCAACTTGCCACCAACAATGTTGACACCCTTTGTAGGCTTGTCCAGGCGGCGACCGCTCAGGTCATAGATCTCTACATTCTCGTTCTCTATGCCAAGAGCCTCCTTCAGACCTGTTGCATCATCGCCATCAAAGATGATGGTGAAGGTACGGGCTGAATTTTCTCCAGCAATCTTTATCCAAGACTTGAAACCGCCGAGGGTTGTACTTGAATTCTTCTTATAGAAACCAACCATATCGGGTTCTGATTCTTCTGTCTTCTGTTTCTTCTGCAAAGAATATACCGTGAAATCATTAGGATAGGTTTCTGCAGCAATAGTACCATAGAAGTCGTTCTTTTGAGCAATCTCTACATCTTCAGCACCACTATAAGAATCAACTATTCTCAAACCTATTGTTGTTTCATCTTCGGCATCATCGGCCTTTGCTGCTTCATTATACAGCATAACTGGAGTATTAGCAGGAATTTCACTGCCTTCTAATCTATACATCTGTAGAATATTCTCATTTACATCGGTAATATATGCCAAAACACCTTCTGGCAATTGTACCGCTACAGGAGCATTGAAGGTTGCAAAGCCAAGGGCGGCCTTATTGAAAGTGAAGGGGAGAGTTTCTACAGGTTCTATTTCCCAAGCCGTGCCTTCATTGTTATTACCAGAAGATGCAACCCAAGAATCATGAATATCCAGATACCCATGATTAGCCATATCAAGTGCATAGTGACCAACGACAGATGCATTCTCTACAATTGACCACGACAAAGCATCTGTACCTATCTCCACAGGATTTGTATGATCGTTAGCGTACTGGCCAGACCCATAACTTAATATGGTCTTTTCCGCACTAAGGTACATTATGCTTCTAACATCTTTATCTGCTTTTAATTGGAAGTTGTTATTTACGCTATAATTCTGTAAATATTTGCTGGTATTATATGCCTTAAATCGGTAGAAACCTGCTTCAGGCATATTTAAAGTGAGAGCATCTACAGCACTACCATATTCATACAATGCATATACGCAATATCTCGCCTTTTCAATTGCGCTTGCCTCTTCAGGAAGAGTCAATGCGTTGAAATCTTCTACAAGTTCCTCGGGTATGCCAGAGTATTGACCTACACCAGTTCCTGCTTCATACTGCGTTAGAGCATTGAACTGTGAAGTTAGGGTATTCTGCCACAGAAGTTCCACATCCTCTGTCACAGCTTCTATTATCCATTGGGAAGCTGTTGCGCTACGCTTCCATCCTACAATTTGCTTAGAACCATCCCAACTATACCAATGGAAGAAATTGCCATCTTCAGTTTCAGCGTTAATGGTTGACGTTAAACAATGGAATACAAAGTGATTGTCTTCCATCTCTATCTTATATTTGCCGGCCTGTTCCTCTGTTTTACTCATGTAAGTATCAGCATTTGTTGCTCTGATAGAACCAATATACCAATCGTAGTAGGGATTGTACAGGTAGAAGCATTGTTCGTTGCCATGGGTAGTTGCCTTCAATTCCCAACAGAATCTATAGTCTATATTAGAATTATTCTTTGTTTGGTAAGAAATATTCTTTTTTGTTGGTTCTACAGAGTTATCCAACTTTCCACCTGAGAAATCTGCAAAAATATAATCATTTGCATGATCTCTGTTTCTGATAAATATCTTATCTCCTTCACTGAAATTGACTGCAATGCTAAATGTAACGGTAACAGTCTTTGTTGCCTCGTCAATTGTTAAAGCCTTATTATAACCAGGAAGTTCGGATATTGTTATATCTGCCTCTGCAATAATGTCATCAGCAAAAATAAAATCTCCATTGTTATATTTCTTCTCGTTATAAATTATAGTATAAGTTGTAGGGTGTCCATTAACAACAAGTTTATACACTAAATCTGATTTGTGTAATCTTAATTTTAACTGATTGCTACCCTCTGATTGGTTTACAAACAAAGCCTTGTCATTTGTATGTCCTCCTGCGCCAAGGTAACCGTCCTGCTTTCCACTATTATTCTTTAGTGAATAAAGTATTTCACCATCAACATCCATAGGACATTCTTCCCATTCAAAATCACTCAGGTCGGCATGCACTCTGGAATTCCATTGATTAGCGTCAGTATACTGACCAAGATAATTACCGCCTTCTGCAGTTGTGTGTATTTTCCATTGATTTGCAGATGCTGTAATATAAAGGGACTGTTTCTCTGAATTCAACTTAGCCAATTCTGTACATTGAGTCTGTTCTGGAGCAGTAGCAAGATTGTTGATATCCAAAAACACCTTATGTGCAACATCATATAACACATACTTTGTTTGCGCCTCTGGTATCTCATATGCAAATGAGTTCTTAATCGTATTTACTTCATCAGCTGATGTTGCATTATTAATGGCAGTCTTAACATCACCTGTGTCTATTGTCTTGGTTCCATCTACCATGTATGAAGCATATCCGATGGCGATACGCAACTTGCTTGCATTAGCATCTACATGGGCAATGGCTTCTACAGTGGCATCTATCTCGGCCAAGGCTGCTGTCTGCTCCGCGGTGTTGGAGTGCTCTACTTCGGTGAGAATCCAGGCAGAAGAGAAGTCATCACCAAAGTATTTCGTGTTGCCTGATTGGTCAAATCTATTCGCTGAGTGTTTAACAATCAATGCGGAAACTGAACCTTTTTTTCTACGAGCATACAAATGAAAGTGCCCAAAGTTGTTCTCACTTGCACCATATTTCTCCATAGAAATCTCATTCCAGTCAGAAGTTTCATCGTAAACAGCTGCATAATGGCTGGAATATCCATAGATATTGTTGTTTTCTTTGTATGCATATGTTTCGTTATTTCCTACCCAAGTCAAAACCTTTCCATCAGTAGTTACAAAGGCATACACACCTGCACGCAACTGTCTACACACAAATACGGATGCATCGCTATCGTTGGCTGAGACTGAAACCTTTTTCCCATTTTCATACTTCATGTATCGTTTGGTTCGATTAGTGTTACCCATCACATTCATGAAGGTATACGCCTTGCCACTCTCTGGGAAGATGATGTCTGTTGCGGTCTTGTAAGCCGACACTGCTGAAGTCAAATCAGAAACAACGACTTGATCTAAGTTCACCAAATCGTTCAGCATGCCATATTGGGCAGAAGTAACCTTAGGATATCCTGGGGCCTTCTTAATAATAGCCTTTGCAGCAGTAATAGCATCTTCAGGAGCATATTCCATCTGCGACAAATCCACCACTGTAAACGAGAATGAAGAACCATCATCTCCTTTTTGTGCAGCATCACTAGCCCAATAAGCCAGACGTGGATCACGCTGGTTCCAGTAATTGTTGGCACTGCCATGATCCTTCATGCACCAATAACCTTGATCTGTTGACGCAACAATGTCAAAAGCCGTTCTATAACCATCAGTCCCTTCAGCGACAAACACTGCAGAAGCCCCTGCTCCAGAACCCGTCATACCAAGAACCTTAGATGGTCCTATGGCTCTGTTGTAGAACTTATAGCCATCAGTTTCATTACCCACGATAGACCAAAGGGCAACATCACTTTTGATCACATTCTGATTCGTCAAAGCCAAATATCCCTCGCTGGTAAGCACATCGGCTCTAATCACTTTGTTTTTTTGGTTCTTAATCTGGAACCACGTTGTGTTAGCTGCCCACTGGCCATTGCTGGGAGCATCAGAGACCTGGGGTTGCGCCCATGCCCCGACGCTCGTCAGTAGCACGGCAAATAAAATTAAAAGTTTTTTCATAGCTATGTGTTTTTATTGTTTTTTCTTGATTTTACAATGTAAAATAGGGATATATCCATGCAAAGATATAGAAAATACGGATAAGTCCGCATAAATCAGCAAAATATATTCACTTATTTGCAACAATTCGTACATTATCTATTCAAAAGGAAGATAAATGAGCGAATCAGAAAGAAAAAAAAGACAAAAAAAGCGAATAAACATAGCCAAGGGTCGACACACATACCTATAGGTCGCTGGCCGAGGGGAAAAGCAAGAACACAAAACGAGGGTAAAGAATGGCCATCCGTAGAGGCAAAATACCAAATTATGGCACTAAAACATAGTAGGAGGAAGGATTGAACAGAGGAGTTCAAGAGTACGGACTCTCGGATTTGGGGAGGCGGGGTCGTGGCATCGGAATACACCCCATTTTGTCCTCGGTATTGTCACAGGTTGGTCCTCGGTATTCGTTCGGCGAACAAATACTATATTCAAGCCTGCGTCCTCGGTAAGGAGGGAGATGCACCTGTGGTGCGGTTAATCGCAATCGGGGATTGCTGGTTAATGCTGCTTCGCAGCGGTTAATTGTCGCTGGGCGACAGGTTAATATGCCTGCGGCATGGTTAAAACTATCCACCCCCTCCGTCGCTTCGCTCCTCGTCCCACCTGTCTCAGGGGGGA
Source organism: Bacteroidaceae bacterium (assembly GCA_017647575.1). GTDB lineage: Bacteria > Bacteroidota > Bacteroidia > Bacteroidales > Bacteroidaceae > Colenecus. Next base: position 10,648 of record JAGCKJ010000120.1, read on the forward strand.
CAGTTCTCTAAACCAAAGCGCAGCGCCTCACTAAACTATAAACAAAACGAAGACGAAAACGTTGACTGTTTAGGGTTTAGAG
>JAGCKJ010000121.1 GCA_017647575.1 Bacteroidaceae bacterium
AATGTAGAACCTACTGTGATTGTTCTCCATGGAGTAGCGCCCGGAAGAGAAACGGCCGGTTCTACAGTACCATTACCATTATTTTCTTCCATCATAGGATATTCTATAGTGTAAAGACCATCATCCTTCATATCACTTAGACGTGAACCACAATAGTTACTGCTTACACCTGTTTCACTTACCAAAACCCAACCATCGTCACCTATTCTGAACAATCCCGGGAATGTATAGCCGTGACCATATTGAGATCTGTTTGTCATAGGAGCATCTGCTCTATACTCCTCTTCATAGCTTGGTTTAGTGCGTTTCCAACCAATCATGGCATTACTCTGCGGAGTAAGGAAAGTTGTAGTATAGGAAGGGAAATCAAAACCTGTATTCTCTGACATTATTCTTACGCTTCCTGTTTCGCCCGATTTTGGCAACTCATAACGAAAAACTATATCGTTATTGCTTACTCTGAAGACAATGTTTACCGGAATATTTCTGCCATTCTTAAGGTTTACCACAAGTTCATTCGCATTGTATTCCACATTAGCAACCTTACTTCTGTTCAGGGTATAAGATTCATTGATAACCCTTCTTTCAGAACCTTCAACAGTAATTGACTTTGAAAAATCGCCTATGTTTGCTACAAATCCTAGCGGAGAATTTTCCAGCATCACCTTTGAATCATAATTTACAGAATAACAAGGCATTCCATCGTTTACAGAAAAACACACTTCAAGTCTGTCATCAGGACTTTTAACAGTTAATTCCTGAGCAGATGCTATGCCAATAAACTGTGCCAACAGGATTAATAAAAAAGATTTTTTCATAATTGATCGTTTATATTTAACTAGTAGATGCAAAGATAACCATCATTGGCTAATATACAAATCGCAGGATATTATCTTTCATAAAAAAAGATGTATCTTTACGGCAAAATAGAATACAGAGATGTTACATTTTGATACAGATTACATGGCAGGCGCACATCCTGAAGTATTAAAGCGCCTTGTTGACACAAACCACCTGCAAACAGTGGGTTATGGTAGTGATGAATATACTAAGCATGCTGCAGAACTTATTAAAACTGCGTGTGGTAAACCGGATGCAAGAGTCTATTTCCTGACAGGTGGCACACAAACCAATGCCACTGTTATAGATGGTATCCTGGCAAAACACCAGGGAGTACTTGCTGCCGAAAGCGGACATATAAGTGTACATGAAGCAGGAGCAATAGAGGCATCAGGCCATAAAATACTCACCCTTCCCCAACATGAAGGTAAGGTATGGGCAAGCGAATTAAAAGAGTATATAGATAATTTCTATAGTGATGACACATACGAACACATGGTTGCCCCGGGAATGCTCTACATATCATACCCCACAGAGTATGGAACCATATACAGCTATGATGAACTTAAGGAAATAAGCGACATCTGCCATAACGCAGACATACCACTGTACATAGACGGAGCCAGATTGGCATACGGACTTGCAGCAGAAAACAACAGTGTAACATTAAAAGATATAGCAGACCTGTGCGATGTATTTTACATAGGAGGAACCAAGGTAGGTGCACTCTTTGGCGAAGCTGTTGTTATTACCAACCCTGCCCTGCTACACCACTTTTTTCCATTGATCAAACAGCATGGTGCTCTGCTGGCAAAAGGAAGACTGCTGGGAGTACAATTTGAAGCACTTTTTGAGTCAAATTTATACGAAGAGATTGGCATACAAGTTGTAAACAAAGCCCTTCGCATAAGAGACCTATTCTTGTCCAAAGGATTCAAAACAGTAGTTAACTCACCTACAAATCAGCAATTTATATATCTGCCAAACGATATAATAGACAGATTGGCAAAACATGTAAGTTTCGAACTATGGGGACCACGCGGGAAAGAGTACACTACAGTACGTTTTGTAACAGGATGGACTACCACAGAGAGTGAAATTGACCTGCTTGAATCTATTTTGAACACTCTGTAAACGCTCTTCATACCCAAGTGGCTATTTAATATGATGTGATTATAACAGTTATAAACCATTTTTTGTATATCTTCGCAACAGATAAAAAGATGATTAAACTACTAAATCAATTGTCTATATGAGAAAACTATTCATTCTATTGGCATTACTTATGCCGTTCACTGCCACAATGACCAGTTCATTGTCAGCACAGACAGTAACAGTAAAAAACCCATGGATGTGGATTGATGCTCCTGACCCGGACATCATCCGCGTAGATGACTACTACTACCTAGTAACTACAACCATGCACGTATTCCCGGGCGCACCAATCATGCGCAGTAAAGACCTTGTGAACTGGGAAACTGTCAGCTATCTGTTCGATGAGATTCATGACACCCCACGCTATGACCTTGAAGACGGAACCGTTTATGGACGTGGACAGTGGGCAACTACTATCCGCTACAACAACGGCACCTTCTGGGCGCTGTTCGTAGCTAATGACGAACCACACAAATCTATGGTATTCAAGACAGACGATCCTGCCAAAGGCTGGACTCTGCATGGACGTCTTCCTGCATATCATGATGCATCACTCTTCTTTGACGATGATGGTCGTGTATATGTATTCTGGGGAAGTGGCGACATTCAGTTGGTAGAGCTTGAACCTGATCTCAGCGCCGAAAAAGCCGGTGGCGTAAGAAAAAAACTGGAACTTAAAGGACGTCCAAGCGGACTTCATGAAGGCAGCCGCGTTATTAAACATGACGGCATGTACTATCTGCTTTGCGTAAGCTGGCCAAACACAGGCCGTCAGCAGATTGCTTACCGCAGTAGCAACATTGAAGGTCCATACGATTCAAAAGTTATCCTTAAGAGCGAATTTGGTGGTTTCGGCTATGTAGGACAGGGTACTATTGTAGATGGTAAACATGGCGAATGGTATGGAGTAATCTTCCAGGATCGTAATGGTATAGGCCGTATCCTGACACTCGAACCATGTAACTGGATAGATGGATGGCCAATACTTGGCGATGCTAACGGCAAAGTTCCGGAAGAGGTTGTTCTCGATGAGATTCCAGGTTCAGAAATGGCTCCTGACGGCATGCGTCTCTATTCAGGCGTTAGCGTAAGCAAGGATTTCCAGTGGAACCACAACCCTATTAAAGAGGATATTGTACGTACAGACAAACTGCTGACACTCACCACAAGCAAACTTGCCAACACCATTTACGACGCACGTAACACCCTTACATGGCGCACATGGGGTCCTACCTGTTCTGATTACATCTGCATTGATGCCTCCAAGATGAAGGATGGCGACTGCACCGGTCTGGCTGCATTCAATGGCGATTCAGGCGTGCTTACTGTTAAGCGTGAAGGTAACAAGTGGAATCTGATATTTACTGAAGAGAATGTATCCTTGGGTAACAACAAGAAGGACATTACAGACGTAAAACAGAAGGTGGTGGAAACAGTAGCATTGTCAAAGAGCAAAGCAAAGCATATTTACCTCCGTTTTGATGGTGATTTCAATCCTGGTCGCGATATTGCCAATTTCTTCTATAGCTTTGATGGAGAAAACTGGACTCAGATTGGAGGCGATTACAAGATGATATTTGACTATCGTCGTCTCTTTATGGGCACCCGATATGCTGCATTCTACTACTCTACCAAAGAGACTGGTGGAACTGTAAACATAAACTACAACTATTAAGAAGAGTAATCTTACAATCAGCAAATCCGAATCTCAAATATGAAGAAATTTATGATAGCAATGGCTGTTGCCGGTCTTTGTGCCGGCAGCACTGCTACAGCAAAAAAACTGATAGCTTTAAGTTTTGATGATGGTCCAAACACCACCACTACAGTAAATACTTTAAATGTGCTGGAAGAGCATGATGTGGTTGCTACGTTCTTTGTAATTGGCAATAACATCAACGACAAGACTGCTGAAGTTATGAATCGTGCAATTGACATGGGTTGCGATATTCAGAACCATTCACTTACACATACACAGATGGCAGCGCTTCCTGCAGAAAGAGTGCAGAACGAAATTAAGCAGACTTCCGATTTAATTGAGAAATATACTGGCAATCGTCCTGAGTTTTTCCGTCCGCCTTATATTTCAGTCAGTCCGCAAATGTATGATAATATTGACCTGACTTTTATCTGCGGTCTGGGTTGCAATGACTGGGAAAATTCTGTATCGGCAGAGCAGCGTGCAGAAACTGTTATAAACAATGCAGCTGATGGTCTGATAGTTATGTTACACGATTTTACCGGTAACGAACAGACTGTTGAGGCTCTTAAGATTATTATCCCTGAGCTTAAGAAGCAGGGATATAAGTTTGTAACAATTCCTGAGCTTTTCAAGAAAAAGAAGATTAAACCGGTGCACTCCACCATGTATAGTAACGTTCTGACGGACTAGTCCGTCAGAACATTAAGTCCTTATCTATTTTGGTTGCTCCGCAACGCCCTTCGGATAAAACGAAAGAGTGGCTTAATCGCCACTCTTTGTTTTTCCGTTTTACCTTGTTTATTTTTACATCCTCCGGATGTGCGCTCCGCGCCAATTAATTGTCTAATCCGTCAGAACGTTTTATCTTATAGTTACACCCACTCTACTTCGCCCCCCCAGAGTTCCAGGAAACGCATAAAGTCCTGGTTACTGATAATTACACTTGCTGAATTTTCACAGGGATGGAAACTTATACGGCTTGCATTCTGCAGGTCTTTATCAAGATAATATTTTACAGCATGTCCGTCAGGAAAGAGCTCCTTGGGCAAAGCATCCACTGGATTGATATCCTTTATCAGTCCGAACGCACAGACTGAACCGGGATGAACGCCAAGACAACGCATCATACGTTCTTCCGATGCAAAAGATAGTTTGCCCTGTTTAAGCTGATGTTCCAATGCGTGTATATCGAACTTCTTATGGCACTCTATACTAACAAGATAGTGTCTGTTTCCTTTGTGATTTCTAAGGAACAGGTTTTTGCAATGGGTGCAGTCTTCAAAATCTTTCCAGTATTCCAGGGCCTCTTCTATGGTGAACAATGGCGGATGTTCATGAATCTCATAGCTTATGCCATTTTCCTGAAGAAAATCAAGGGTTCTTTTTCTAAGGGGTTCTCTATCGTAATCCATCTTATTCAAAATAATTTACAAAAAGGATATAGTTTCCGTCGGCATGAATGGTGAATGTTTCTGAATTGCATTCGTTAAGTGTTCCCTGCCACAGGCTGGTAAAATCATGCAGTGGATAGACCAGTCCTTCTGCCCTAAAATTCTTTGCTCCAAAGGAGAATACTGATATTTGCTGGCCTGGTTTTGATTTGAATTCTGCCGTTCCGCTGCATGCTGCAAAATAGCCGTAGTCTGTAAACATTACTACCTGTAATCCGCTTTGCATATACTCTGTTAACAGGCTGATATTGCCCAGGGTATGGTCTTCCCTTTTGCCTGTTGCACCTACTATTGCTATGCGCTTTTTTCCTGTGCTCTGCAGGTAGGTGATTGTCTTGGTCAGATCGTTTGTCTCCTGTTCTTCTACCCTGTGCAGTATGGCAGAGTATTTGCTTTTCAGACTGGCCGGTATTGAATCACAATCGCCCACTATTACATTGGGCGTAAGGCCGCACTTGTCAAGCGGGATTACTGCTCCGTCACAACAGGCTATGTAAGATGCCCCCTTCAGGATATTCAGGGGTATGGATGCTGTAGGGAAATCGCCGTTGGCCAGCACTACTGCGTCAAAGTTCAGATTGTGGATCATTGTTGGTTTGTCTGTTATCTCCCTGCAAAATTACAATAAAAAGAGTTTTGCTGCCTAATCATTATACTAAAACGTATCTGTATAGTAAATAAGAGGGCTTTCCTGGCAAAAACATCAAATAAAAATTGTATCTTCGCCATTTGAATATGTCACTACACTAGTGGCTGACAGAAAAATTAATGAAGACGATGAAGAAAAGAGTGCTTGTCACATACAATATGTTTCGTTCCGGGTATGCTGAACTGATTGATAAGTTTGATGTTACGTTCCCACCGGAAGGCAGAGAATCCTTTACATACGATGAGGTTTACCAGATGTTGCCGGAATATGATGTTCTGCAGTCTATGTTCAACTTTCCGGTTGACAGGAAGCTTATGGAGCGTGGTCTGCCACGTCTGCAGCTGGTAAGCAACTATGCGGTTGGTTTTGACAATATTGATATTCCATGTGCTACTGAACTGGGGATTACGGTTACCAACACCCCCGACCCTGTTACTGAACCTACTGCCGATCTGGCTATGGGTTTGATGCTGGCTGTGGCACGCAGGATAGCCGATGTTGACAAGCGTCTGCGTATTCCGGGTGCCCTTACATGGGGTTTGCTTGAGAATCTGGGATATTCTCTTTACGGCAAGACTCTGGGTATTATTGGTATGGGACGTATTGGTCAGGCGCTGGCCAAACGTGCTGTTGCCAGTGGCATGAAGATTATCTACTTTAACAGAAACAGACTGGACAGCAGGATTGAGGCTCTTTACAATGCTGAATATGTTTCTCTGGATGAACTGTTCACTACTGCCGATGTGGTTTCCGTTAATGCTCCGCATACTGCACAGACTACCCATATTGTGGATGCACACCGTCTGGAGCAGATGAAGCCTACCGCTATTCTGGTTAATACGGCAAGAGGTCCGCTGGTTGATGAACTGGCGCTGGCCAGAGCGCTTCAGGAGAAGAAGATTTACGGTGCCGGTCTGGATGTGTTTGAGTTTGGCGATAAGGTGAGTCCTGAGATTCTGGCCTGCGACAATGCTGTTATCACTCCGCATCTGGGTACTCAGACTTTTGATGTCAGAAATGAGATGGCGGCTTTCGTATCGAGAAACATCATTAACTTCTACGAAGGTGGAAAAATCTGCAGAGTAAATTGATTATGGCTACAGAAGGACTATTGGATAAACTAGATGGACTGGAGGCCCGTTACCAGGAGATTTCACTGCTTATTACTGACCCGTCGGTAATTGCAGATATGAAGCGTTTTGTCCGTCTGAACAGAGAATACAGGGATCTGGAGGCTATTGTTGCCGCACGCAAGGAGTATATTCAGCTGAACAGCAATATTCAGCAGGCAAAAGAGCTGTTTGCATCGGAACAGGATCCGGAGATGAGGCAGATGGCCAGAGAGGAGCTGGATGCATGTACTGAACAGCTGGAGAAGCTGGAGGAGGATATTAAGCAGATGCTTGTGCCTAAGGATCCGCAGGACGACAAGAATGTGATTATGGAGATTCGTGGCGGTACCGGTGGCGATGAGGCTGCTATTTTTGCAGGCGATCTTTACCGTATGTACTCAAAGTATTGCGAACAGAAGGGCTGGAAGACTGCGGTTTCAAGCTTTTCCGAAGGTACATCGGGCGGTTTCAAGGAGATTGTCTTTACCGTTACGGGCGAAAAGGTTTACGGTACCCTGAAGTATGAATCGGGAGTACACAGAGTGCAGCGTGTTCCTGCCACCGAGACTCAGGGCAGAATACATACATCGGCAGCTACTGTGGCTGTTCTTCCCGAAGCCGATGCTTTTGATGTGGAGATTAACGAGGGCGAAATTAAGTGGGATACTTTCCGCAGTGGTGGTGCCGGAGGACAGAATGTGAACAAGGTTGAATCGGGCGTCAGACTAAGATATAACTGGAAGAATCCGAATACCGGAGTTGTGGAGGAAATTCTTATTGAGTGTACCGAGACCAGAGATCAGCCCAAGAACAAGGAGCGTGCATTGTCGCGCCTGCGTACAATGATTTATGACCGCGAACATCAGAAGTATATTGATGATATTGCTGCAAGACGCAAGACTATGGTCTCTACAGGCGACAGATCGGCAAAGATCAGAACCTACAACTATCCTCAGGGACGTATTACCGATCATCGTATTAACTATACCATCTACAATCTGCCTGCTTTTATGGATGGCGATATTCAGGACTGCATTGATCAGCTGACTGTTGCCGAGAATGCAGAGCGTATGAAGGATGCAGAACTATAAACGGAGTATAACTAAAAAAAGATACAGATATGACTAGAGAAGAATTATTTGAAAATATCAGGAGAAAGCAATCATTCCTTTGTGTTGGTCTGGATACGGATATCAGGAAGATTCCTGCACATCTGCTGGAACTGGAAGATCCAATCTTTGAATTCAACAAGGCTATTATTGATGCTACTGCAGATTATTGCATTGCATACAAGCCTAATCTGGCATTCTACGAGAGTGGCGGTCTGAAGGGTATGCAGTCTCTGTACAAGACTATTGAGTATATTCGCAGCAATTATCCTGATCAGTTTATAATTGCCGATGCCAAGCGTGGCGATATAGGTAATACTGCTGCCATGTATGCCGATTCTTTCTTTAACGAAATGGATGTGGATTCTGTTACTGTTGCTCCATATATGGGCAAGGATAGTGTTACTCCTTTCCTGGGTTATGAAGGCAAGTGGGTTATTCTGCTGGCACTGACAAGCAATCCGGGTGCGGAAGATTTCCAGTACACTACCGATACTGACGGTACCCCACTCTTCAAGAAGGTTCTGAAGCGTTCATCTGAATGGGCCGGTGCTGACAGCATGATGTATGTGGTTGGTGCTACAAGAGCCGATATGCTTGCTGAGATTCGCCAGATTATTCCGGACAGCTTCCTGCTGGTTCCTGGTGTTGGTGCCCAGGGTGGTTCTCTGGAGGAGGTCTGCAAGTATGGTATGAATGACCACTGCGGTCTGATAGTGAACAGCAGTCGTGCCATTATCTATGCCGACAAGAGTGAAAACTTTGCAAAGGTTGCCGGCCAGGAGGCCGAAAAGGTTCAAAAACAGATGGCTGCCTTTCTTTGATTTAAGGTCAAATTGATTATATTTGCAGATATGGAATTTTCAGCAAAACAGATAGCCGAATTTTTAGGTGGCGAAGTTGTAGGAAACCATGAAGCGAAAGTGTGGACTTTTGCAAAGATTGAAGAGGGTACAACAGGTGCCTTATCTTTCCTGTCAAACCCAAAGTACGCACCATATTTGTACGAAACACAGTCAAGTATTGTGCTTGTAAACAGCGATTTCGTTCCTGAAAAACAGATTAATGCCACACTTGTTAAGGTTCCGAATGCGTATCAGGCTATAGCACAGTTGTTGCAGCTGTACGAATCTATGAAGCCAAAGAAGTTTGGTATCAGCCCTCTGGCATATATTTCAGATAGTGCCAAAGTTGGAAACAATGTCTATATTGGTCCGTTTGCATACGTTGGCGATGGTGCTGTGATTGGCGACAATACCCAGGTACATCCGCATGCCACTATAGGTGATGGCGTGAAGGTGGGAACTGATACTATTATATATCCTAACGCAACCATTTATCAGGGTTGTATTGTTGGAAACAGATGTATTCTTCATGCCGGCAGCGTGATTGGTGCCGATGGTTTTGGATTTGCTCCTGCCGAAGGCGGTTACTCCAAGATTCCGCAGATTGGTATTGTAGAACTTGAAGACGATGTTGAGATTGGTGCAAACGCATGTATAGACCGTGCCACTATGGGACGTACACTTATTCACCATGGTGTTAAGCTGGATAACATGGTTCAGATTGGACACAATGTTGAGATAGGCAATGATACTGTGATGTCTGCTCAGTGTGGTGTTGCCGGTTCGGCAAAGGTGGGCAGCTGGAGTATGTTTGGCGGCCAGTGCGGTATTGCAGGCCATATCAAGCTGGGCGATCGTCTGAATGTTGGTGCCCAGTCCGGAATACCGGGACCTGAAAAGGGCGACCAGACTCTTATGGGCTATCCTGCCATAGACCACAGAAAGTTTGCCCGTTCTGCTGTGCTCTATAAGAAACTGCCTGAGATGTATTCTCAGCTGGGAGCGCTCCAGAGAGAATTGGATAATCTTAAGAAGAAAATTGAAGAGACAAAATGATGTATAAACAAAAGACATTGAAGGACAGTTTTTCACTTAGTGGAAAAGGCCTTCATACAGGATTGGAACTGACTGTTACCTTTAAACCTGCACCTGCCGATTACGGTTACAAGATTCAGCGTGTGGATTTGGAGAGCCAGCCGGTTATTGATGCTGTTGCAGAGAATGTGCGCGAAACACAGAGAGGTACCGTACTGTTCAAGGGTAACGCTAAGGTTAGCACCGTAGAACACGGATTAGCAGCACTTTATGCAGCTGGTATTGACAACTGTCACATAGAGGTGAACGGACCTGAATTCCCTATTCTGGACGGTAGTGCCATACACTATGTGGAGAACATCAGGAAGGTAGGAATAAAGGAACTTGATGCCATGAAGGATTTCTATGTTGTCAAGAACAAGATTGAGATTAAGGATGAGACTACAGGTTCTTCCATCATAATGCTTCCTGACGAAGAGTTCAGCGTTAATGTGCTTATATCGTTCGATTCAGAGGTGCTGTACAACCAGTATGCTTCACTGGACGATATGAATGATTTCCCTGCAGAAATAGCAAGCAGCCGTACATTTGTCTTTGTAAGAGAGCTTGAGCCTCTGCTGGGTGTTGGTCTTATTAAGGGTGGCGATCTGGATAACGCTATTGTTATTTATGAACGTGAGATGTCTCAGGAGAGATATGACAAGCTTGCAGAGGTGATGGGTGTGCCAAAGATGGATGCCAAGAAACTGGGGTACATTATGCACAAGCCACTGACCTGGCCTAACGAGCCTGCACGCCACAAACTGCTGGATATTATAGGCGACCTGGCTTTGATTGGCAAACCTATCAAGGGCAGAATCATTGCTACACGTCCGGGCCATACTATCAACAACAAGTTTGCCCGCGCTATCCGCAAGAACATTAAACTGAATGATGCTCAGTCTCCTGCATATAACCCAAGTGCAACTCCTGTAATGAATGTGGAACAGATTATGGAGGCTCTGCCCCACCGTTTCCCGTTCCTGTTGCTGGATAAGGTTATCACTCTGACAGATCTGTATGCAGAGGGTGTTAAGAATGTTACAAGCAATGAGCCTTTCTTCCAGGGACACTTCCCTTCACAGCCTGTTATGCCGGGTGTGCTCATTATTGAGGCTATGGCTCAGCTTGGTGGAACACTGGCTTTGCAATATACCAATGACCCAACCCAGTATACTCCGCTTTTTGTCAAGATTGACAATGCAAAGTTCCGCCATTCGGTGGTACCGGGCGATACTCTGCTGATGCGTGCTGTAAGGGTTGCTCCTATGCGTCATAACATGTTATCAATCAAGGGATATAGCTTTGTTGCCGATAAACTGGTTGCAGAAGCTGAATTTATGGTACAACTTATAAAAAATGAACAATAATGATTAGTCCGTTAGCATATGTAGATCCATCTGCACAGATTGGAGAAAATGTAGAAATTGGTCCTTTTGCCTTCATAGACAAGAATGTTGTTATAGGTGACAACAACATAATTATGCCTCATGTAAGTATTATGTATGGTTCACGCATTGGCGATGGCAATACTATACACAATGGTGCTGTGATTGGCGGTATCCCACAGGACCTTAAGTTTGTTGGCGAAGAGACTACTGCCGAGATTGGCAACAACAACAAGATTCGCGAAAATGTTACCATTAACCGTGGTACTGCTTCAAGAGGCAAGACTGTGGTTGGAAACAACAACCTGCTTATGGAGAATATGCACGTTGCACACGACTGTATTGTTGGTAACAACTGTATCTTTGGAAACAGTACAAAGCTGGCAGGCGAAGTTGTGGTTGATGATCATGCTACTCTGAGTGCATGTGTTCTTGTGCATCAGTTCTGCCATATAGGTGGCTATGTGATGATTCAGGGTGGTTCTGGTATTACAAAGGATATTCCTCCATATATTATGTGCGGCAGAAATCCTGTGGCTTATATGGGTATCAACCTTATCAGACTGCGCAGAGAGGGTTATTCAAAGGATTTGATTGATGCTATTCACAATGCATACCGCACTATTTACCAGAGCGGAATGAATGTTTCCATGGCAATTGCAGCATTGAAGGAGACTCCGCTGATGGAGTTCCCGGAAGTGCAGTACATTATTAATTTTGTAGAGAGTGCAGAACGCGGAATTATCAGAGACTAAAAAGATATAACTATGATATACAGATTTATTTTTGTTTCAGACGAAGTTGATGATTTCTATCGTGAGATTCAGATAGATTCAGAGGCATCATTTTTGGATTTCCACAAGGCTATTCTTGATTCAGTAGGTTATCCTGACGATCAGATGACTTCATTCTTTATCTGTGAGGACAACTGGGAAAAACGCGAAGAGATTACCCGCGAAGAGATGAACACAAGTTCTGATGTTGACAGCTGGGTAATGGAGAGCACAAGAATTAGCGAACTGGTTGAAGACGAAAAGCAGAGACTTATCTATATTTTCGATCCTCTGACTGACCGTTGTTTCTTTATAGAGCTTAAGGAGATTGTTTACGGAAAGAACATTGACAGTGCTGTATGTACCGGTAAAGGTGGCATTGCTCCAAAACAGCTTATCGACTTTGATTCCATAACAGCTACTACTACATCGCTTGATATTGATGAAAACTTCTACGGAGACGAAGATTTTGATTCTGACGATCTTGACCTGGATGGTTTTGATATGGGTAATGGCGGTGGCGATGTTACACTGGATTCATTAGACGATCTGTATTAAACAAATCCATATCCCTGTTATGGCAGAGAATAATCTGGTAATAATATTGGGACCTACCGGCGTGGGAAAGACCGATTTGTGTCTTACCCTCGCCAAAACTTTTAATTCGCCTGTAGTGTCGGCCGACTCCAGACAGATGTATGCTGACATTCCTGTAGGCACTGCAGCACCCACAGCCAAAGAACTTGCACAGGCAGAACATTTTTTTGTCGGAAACCTGAAACTGACTGATTATTACAGTGCTGCAAAATACGAAGAAGAGGCTATAGCTGTTATATCAACCCTATTCGCTAAAAATCACAGGGTTGTAATTGCATCTGGAGGCTCTATGATGTACATAGATGCCCTGTGCAAGGGTATTGACGATATTCCTACTGTTACTCAGGATGTAAGGGATGAGTTGCTTGCCAGATACAACAGTGAGGGGCTGGAGAATCTGGTACAGGAGCTGAGGCTTCTGGATCCTGAATACTATGCTATAGTGGACAGAAAGAATCCAAAGCGTGTTATTCATGCTCTGGAGATTTGTTACATGACCGGAAAGACATATACATCGTTCCGTTCGGGCGAAAAGAAGAAGCGTCCTTTCAATATCATAAAGGTTGGACTGACTAGAGATCGAGAGGAGCTCTACGCAAGAATTGATGCAAGGGTTGATAAAATGATAGAGAACGGTCTTATAGATGAGGCAAGAAGGGTTTACCCGCACAAGGCTTTGAACTCATTGAATACCGTTGGATATAAAGAGTTGTTTGCATGGATGGATGGTGCCGTTACTCCCGAAGGTAAGGAGTGGACACTGGATTTTGCAATTGAGAAGATTAAGCAGAACAGCAGGATCTATTCACGCAAGCAGATGACCTGGTTTAAACGCGACAATGAGATTGGATGGTTTCATCCTGATAATACAGAAGAGATTATAAACTACATAAACAATAAGATAGATGCTGATCAAACTGTATAACAGAAACAACAACCAGCGGGATCTGGACAGGATTTTGGATGTGCTGAATGGTGGTGGAATCATTATCTTCCCTACTGATACTGCATACGCCATAGGCTGCCATGCTCTGAAAGAGCGCCCTATTGAACGTATCTGCAAGCTGAAGGGTATCAATCCACAGAAACACAGATTCTCTGTTATATGTTACGATTTAAGCAACATCAGCCACTACGTACAGATTGACAACAATACATTCAAGACAATGAAACGCAATCTGCCGGGCCCGTTTACATTTGTTTTACGTGCCGGAAGCAGACTGCCCAAGATATTCAGCAACAGGAAAGAGGTTGGTATAAGGATTCCCGACAATGATATTATTCGTGAGATAAGCCGCCAGCTTGATGCCCCTATCCTGTCAACTACCATTCCATACGACGAAATGGACGATATTGGTTACCTGACAAATCCTGAACTGATTGACGAAAAGTGGGGCGACGATGTGGATATTGTGATTGATGGCGGTGCCGGAGGTTTTGAATTCTCTACCGTTGTCTATTGCATTGACGGAGAAGAGGAGATTATTAGAGAGGGTAAAGGAGTTTTGAAATTTTAAAGATGAAAAATATGAAGAGATTTGGTTGCATGCTTGGACTACTGTCGCTTTTTATCCCTGCAACAATGAATGTTGATGCAAAGGAGATTGAACTGAAGCAGATTGTAGATGGCACATTCAATGCTAAGGGTATGGGTAGCATTACCCCTACTGCCGATGGTATTCACTATCTGACCGCAAACGATGATTACAGCAGAATTCTGATGCGTTCATTCAAGGATAAGAACTATGAAGAGGTGGTGCTTGATCTGGCTACTGTACGTGGTAATAATGGTATAAAGAGTTTTGATGATTATATTCTGTCACCTAAAGAGGACAAAATTCTTATAAAGACCAACAGTACCAAGATTTTCCGCCGTTCAAGTACTGCAGATTACTACATTTTTACCATTAAGAACAATATGCTGGAGCCATTGTCCAATGGTGGTCCGCAGCAGGAGCCAAAATTTTCGCCCGATGGCAATGTTATTGGCTTTGTAAGAGAGGGTAATATTTTCCTTGTTAAGCTGCTATTCAACAATTCCGAATCGCAGATTACAAAGGATGGTAAAAAGAACAGCATAAGCAATGGTGTTCCTGACTGGGCTTATGAAGAGGAGTTCTCATTTACATCGGCTTTCGACTTTAGTGCCGACAGTAAGATGGTGGCCTACATCAAGTTCAACGAAAATGGAGTAAACAGGTTCGATATGCCTTTCTTTCAGACAGTTATGGAAGATGCAAACGAACAGTCACTGCTTGCTGAGAAACAGGTTCAATACCCTGTAGCCGGTGCTTCATACTCTAAGGTTTCTGTTCACACTTTCGATATAAAGAGTTCTGTTACACGCGACATTGAACTGGAACTGGACAGCAATACATATATTCCACGTATTAAATTTGTGGCTGACGAAGAGAACAACCTTTTTGTTTTCACCCTGAACAGACGCCAGAACAATCTGGAGGTTTATGCTGCAAATCCACGTTCTACTCTGTGCAATCTTATTCTGCGCGAAACAGACGACCGCTACATAGAGACTACATCGTACATGGATACTGAATTCTATGGCGACAAGTTCATTATGCAGAGCGAAAAGGATGGCTATAACCATCTGTACCTTTATAATCTGCGCGGAAAACTGGAGCGCCAGATAACAAAGGGTGAATGGGATGTTTTAGCTTTCCATGGTTATGATGCAAAGAGCGGTACTGTCTATTATGAAAGCAATGAACAGGATACTTACAACAGAAATGTTTACAAGATAGACAGCAAGGGCAGGAAGACCTGTCTTACACCTGAAGAGGGTTTCAATACAGCTATCTTCAGCAGCAATAACAGCTATTTTGTAAATACATGGTCTGACCTTAATACTCCTCCTGTACTGTCTGTATATGATAACAAGGGAAAACAGATTTCAGTTATTGAAGAGAACGGAGAGCTTAAGGAACTGGTTAAAGAGTATGATATTGTTAAGAAGGAGTTCTTCAGCTTTACCACTTCAGAGGGTGTTGAACTTTACGGATGGATGGTAAAACCTGCCAATGCAGACGAAAGCAACAAATGTCCGCTTATTCTGTATCAGTATGGTGGTCCGGGTTCAAATGAGGTTATGAACTCATGGAATACCGGTTTCTATAATGGTGGTACACTGGAAACCTATCTGGTGAACAAGGGTTATGCTGTGGCTGTTGTGGATGGTCGAGGAACCGGCATGCGAGGTGCTGACTTCAAAAAACAGACCTATCTGCAACTGGGTGTTATGGAGAGCAGGGATCAGGTAGAGGCTGCAAAATATCTCTCTGCCCTGCCCTTTATTGATGCTGACAGAATTGGTATCTGGGGATGGAGCTATGGTGGTTACAACACACTTATGTCCATGAGTGAAGGTACACCTGTATTCAAAGCCGGTGTGGCTGTTGCTCCTGTAACAGACTGGCGTTTCTACGATGCTCCTTACACTGAACGCTTTATGCAGATGCCTAAGGAGAATGGTGAAGGCTACAAGGCTTCATCGGCTATTGAGAGAATTGACAAGCTGAATGGTCGTCTGCTTTTGGTTCATGGTCTGGACGATGACAATGTTTTCTTCAGCAATACTACTGCCTATATGCAGGCACTTATTGAAAAGGGCATTCAGTTCGATATGCAGGTCTATCCGGGAAAAGAGCATAGTCTGGTGGGCAGATCCACAAGAATGCATCTGTTTGGCAAGATAGTTGAATTCTTTGACAGAGAATTAAAATAACTACTTATAGATAAGGAAGATAGATGGAGTTTTGGAGAGGTCGGGCAATCGGTCTCTCCACTCTTTTACTGTTTTGGTTACAGCATACTCATTGCTGCATGTTAAACCAGATGCTATACACAAACGTGTCTGCGGACGACATGCCTTGATTATATCTGCCAGCATCTTGCCGTTTCTGTATGGGGTCTCTATGAATATCTGGGTCTGGTCTTCACTGTATGCACGCTGTTCAAGACGCTTAAGTGCCTTTATCCTTTCATCGGCATCAATAGGCAGATAACCGTTAAATGCAAAGCTCTGTCCGTTAAAGCCCGATGCCATTACTGCTAAAATGATGCTTGACGGTCCAACCAGAGGAACAACCTTCAGCCCTTTACGCTGAGCTATGGCAACTACATCGGCACCCGGATCAGCCACTGCCGGACATCCTGCTTCTGATATCACACCCATCGGTTCGCCCTTTTCCAGTGGTGCCAGCATACCTGCTATTTCCCCACTCTCGGTATGTTTGTTAAGGGTATAGAATGTGAGCTTATCAATATCGATACTCTTATCTACAAGCTTTAAAAAACGTCTTGCAGTACGTACATCCTCTACTATAAAATGGCTGATAGAGAGAATTATCTCCCTGTTATATGGTGGTAACACCTGATCTACGGGTGTATCGCCAAGCAAATTCGGAATAAGATATAGGGCCTGTTCCATAACGGTTGCGAAGGTAGTACATTTTTCAACATAATAGTATTAACTTTGCATAAAAGCGAAGATAGGATGCGCTCGTTGAAAATAAAGCAAGCTTTATTCACTCGCTTTCACTATCTTTGCATAAAAGCGAAGAAATGAATTCAGAGAGTGTTATTAAGATAGAAAACGGAGTGGCCTGTGCGCCGGAAAACCGTTTGTCAAATCCAGTCTGCGTAGATATTAAAAGAGGCTGGCAGGTTGCTGTGGTTGGTAATAATGGTTCCGGTAAGAGTCTGCTTGTTAACACGTTGCTCAGGCAATATCCGCTTATGGACAATAAGTTTGTAGAGTACGGATGTGGTATTACAGGCAGCGATATACGTTATATTACATTCCGCGACAGTTATGGTACTGCCGACCCTGCATACTTCTATCAGCAACGATGGAACTCTACCGAAATGGACGATTCTCCTGTTGTATCGCAGCTCTTCCCGAGAATTGCAGATGCGGAATGGAAGGAGACGCTCTTTAAACTCTTTGACCTGGGTTTTATCTGGGAGAAACAGCTGGTGACACTTTCCAGTGGAGAGATGCGTAAATATCAGCTGGCCAAAGCGCTGGCAGGAAAGCCCAGACTGACTATCATTGACAGTCCGTTTATCGGGCTCGATCCGCAGACCCGCTCCATGCTGTGCAACCTGCTGGAGAATCTGGTCAGCAGATGGGGTATTCAGATTATACTGGTGGTTTCCAGAGAGAAGGATATTCCTGAATTCATTACTCACGTTATTCCTGTCCATAACCTTACCTGCTACCCTATTATTCCAAAAGAGGAGTACCGTAGCAATCCTGAAGAGAAGGTTCTTACAGAAGATTTGAAACAGTTGCTGCTTTCACAACCATCAGCAGGTACCACTTCAAACGAAATTGTAAAGTGTAACGGCATCACTCTTCAGTATGGTAACAGAAAGATTTTCAATCAACTGGAATGGACAATCATGAAGGGAGAACGATGGGCACTGCTTGGTGAAAACGGAGCCGGTAAATCGGCACTGCTTAGTATGGTTTATGCCGATAATCCGCAGTCTTATGCATGCAATATTTCACTGTTTGGCAACAGACGCGGAACTGGAGAAAGTATCTGGGAGATAAAGAAGCATATAGGATATGTATCGCCTGAGATGCATCGCTCCTACGCCAGACACTATCCTGTGATAGATATTGTTGCATCGGGACTGCACGACACCATTGGTCTGTACAAAAAGATACATGACGAAGAGCGAGACCGTTGTATGGTCTGGTTAAAGATATTCGGACTTTATGAATTAAGAGACAGGGATTTCTTTAATCTGTCAAGTGGCGAACAGCGAATGGTACTGCTGGCGCGTGCCTTTGTTAAAAATCCGGCACTGATAATTCTGGACGAACCGCTTCATGGTCTGGACGACAGCAACAGAAGTCTGGTGATGGATATCATCAGGACATACTGCAGCAACAGGGAGAAGACTATGATTATTGTTACTCACTATCCGGAAGAGCTTCCGGAGATTATTGACAAAGAGTTAAGATTAGTACGTCATTCCTGACCTTGCAATGCTGTAAAGGTTCGCTTGCCAAGTACATTATATTGCCATACAAGCAGGAAACTGCTTCTTTCCGGGATGGTATCCGTAACCATTTTGGAGATATTCTCGGCACGTTTTTCTGCAAAACCGGGTTTCATCCTGCGGAAAGCACGTCTGGCACGCAGTACTGCTTTAAAATCGCCGGTATTCAGTTTCAGCAGGAACATTGCAGCTGCTACCATATCTAACCAGAAACGTACAAACATCACCTTTTTCAGCTCTTTTTCCGGCAGATTCTTATAGAGCAACAGCAGATTATTGCGGAAATTCAGGAATGTTTTATATGGATTGGAACTGCTCAGTGTAGCTCCACCTACATGATACACTTTGCTTTGCGGAACTACCACTATTCCACGTCCTCTGCTACGCAGACGCCAGCAAAGGTCTATCTCCTCCTGATGGGCAAAGAATTCATCATCCAGTCCGCCAACTGCACGGAAATCGGCACTTCTTACCAGCAGAGATGCCCCTGTAGCCCAGAAAACTGGTACTATATCATCATACTGACCATTATCTGTTTCAATGGAATCGAACACTCTGCCACGGCAATACATATAACCCCAGCGGTCCATAAATCCGCCAGATCCGCCTGCATATTCAAACTTTGCCGGATCTTTGTAATCCATCAGCTTTGGCTGACATGCTGCCACATGGGCATGGCTGTCCATATACTGCAACATTGGGTCAAGCCAGCCTTGGGTTACCTCTATATCTGAATTAAGCAACAGATAATATTCTGCTTCAACCTGTGCCAGAGCTTTATTGTAGCCACCTGCAAAGCCATAGTTCTTATCGAGCACTATAGTTCTGATACCCGGAAAGTTATCCTTCATTACCTGAAGTGAATTATCGGTAGAGCTATTGTCTGCAACTATTATCTCTACCCCATCGGCTGTAGAATACTCTATCAGCTTTGGCAGGAACTTCTGCAACATTGCACTACCATTCCAGTTCAAAATTACTATGGCTACCTTACTCATACTTACTCTGTTATTGTTGCTTTAAGTGCATCGCCGGCATCGTTAAAATCGCCTAACAGCACCTTTACAATACTATTCTCTTCTACCTTGGTGGCATCCAGTTCCACTCTTATATAATTGTCAGTGAATCCATGTGCAGGTTTTCCACGTCCCGGGCGTTCTACCAGCACAAAGGCCTCTTTTCCTATAAAGGATCTGTAGAATGCATCTGTCTTCTCTTCCGATATATCCAGAAGCCGTTTGCTGCGCAACTTCTTCTGCTCAAAACTTACTGAATGTGATATACGTAATGCGGCAGTGCCTGGACGTTCAGAATAACTAAATACATGCAACTGGCTTATATCCAATCCTTTAATAAAGTTATATGCATCTTCAAAAAATTCGTCTGTCTCTCCGCGGGTTCCCACTATAACATCCACACCTATAAATGCATGTGGCATAAGCTGCTTTATCTTACGCACCTTTTCCGCAAAGAGTTCACGTTCATATCGGCGGTGCATCAGCTTAAGCACATCATTGGAGCCGCTCTGCAATGGAATGTGGAAATGTGGCATGAATGCACGCGAATTTGCCACAAATTCAATTATTTCGTCTGTAAGAAGATTTGGTTCTATTGATGAAATTCTGTATCTGGCAATGCCCTCTACTCTATCCAGTTCCTGAATAAGCTGATAGAAGGTTTCACCATTGCTCTTGCCAAAATCGCCTATGTTTACACCGGTAATAACTATTTCACGACCACCATCGGCTGCTACCTGTTCTGCTGCTGCAACCAATTCACTTATATTTGGATTTCTGCTATGTCCTCTTGCAAATGGTATGGTACAATAGGTACAATAGTAATCGCAGCCATCCTGTACCTTCAGGAAATATCTGGTTCTGTCACCCTTTGAGCATGAATGTACAAAGGTCTTTATATCTTTGGCTTTAACCGTTTTATGAATACCGGAATCCCGTTTTATCAGGTTGTTCAGATTCTCCAGGACTGATCCTTTCATATCCTGACCAAGCACTATATCCACACCTGGAATTGAGGAGACCTCTTCTGGCTTAAGCTGTCCATAACATCCTGTTACCACTACATAGGCACCGGGATTTTCTCTTACAATCTTATGAATAGCCTGACGACACTTTTTATCGGCCACCTCTGTTACAGAACAAGTATTGATTATACAGATATCGGCCTGTTCTCCCCTTTTTACCACACGAACACCAGCATCTGCCAGTTGCTTGGCTATGGTAGATGTTTCAGAAAAGTTCAGTTTACAACCTAATGTATAAAACAGTGCTCTTTTTCCTTTTAAATATTCAGTATTCATATTATATGCTAGTGGGAGTAAAGATAATAAAAAAGGGCCGGAAATTACCAGCCCTTTTCAATATTTAGTTATAAAGCTTACTCAGCAACAACTTCGAATGCAACTTCAGCCTTAACTTCTCTGTGAATGTTGATAACTGCATTGTAAGTACCAACAGTCTTAACTGTTTCTACTACAATTGACTTGCGATCAACTTCGATGCCTTTAGCTGCAAGAGCTTCAGCAATCTGAGCGCTGCCAACACCACCGAAGATAGTGCCGTTTTCGCTAACCTTAGCTGCAATTGTCAATGACAAACCTTCGAACTTAGCTGCCAGAGCCTCTGCATCAGCCTTGATCTTAGCAAGCTTGTGAGCGCGCTGACGCTCGTTCTCTGCCAATACCTTCTTTGCTGATTCTGTTGCAATAACAGCCTTACCCTGTGGGATAAGATAGTTACGACCATAACCATCCTTAACTTTCACTACATCGTTCTTGTAACCCAAATTGATTACATCTTCTTTCAGTATAACTTCCATAATCTAATCTATTTTTAAGGTTACTTCATCATATCTGTTACGTATGGGAGAAGAGCCAAATGACGTGCTCTTTTCACTG
>JAGCKJ010000122.1 GCA_017647575.1 Bacteroidaceae bacterium
ATTGAAAGAGCTGCTTGAGAGTACAAAGACTATCAAGGGCATTTCAAGCATAAATGATACAGCACTTATTACAATTCGCGGTCTCGGTATGGTGGGCGTGATAGGTGTGAATCATCGTATCTTCAAGACTTTTGCCGAAAGTGGTATCAGTGTATTCCTTGTATCGCAGGCATCTTCGGAAAACAGTACCTCTATAGGTGTTCGTAACAGAGATGCAGAATTGGCTTGTGAACTGCTGAACAGAGAGTTTGCAAAAGAGATAGAACTGGGAGCAATCTTCCATATCGTTGCGGAGACAGGTCTTGCAACAGTGGCAGTTGTTGGTGAAAATATGCGCCAGAACCCGGGTATTGCGGGTAAACTGTTTGGTGTACTAGGTAGAAATGGTATTAACGTGATAGCCTGTGCACAGGGTGCGTCGGAAACAAATATATCGTTTGTAGTAGAATCGAAATCACTTAAGAAATCGCTTAATGTTATTCATGATTCATTCTTCCTGTCTGAATATCAGGTGCTGAATCTTTTTGTTTGTGGTGTGGGTACTGTAGGCAGCAGTCTGCTTGACCAGATAAGAATGCAACACGATAAACTGATAAAGGAGCGCGGACTGAAGCTGAACGTGGTAGGTATAGCACGTGGCAGTAAGGCTTTGTTCAGTCGTGAAGGTATTGACCTGAATGACTATAAGACTGCTTTGGAGAGTGCTCCAAAGAGTAATATTCAGATACTGCGTGACGAGGTAATTGGAATGAATATCTTTAATTCTGTATTTGTGGATTGTACTGCAAGTGCAGAGGTGGCAGGAATTTATAAAGATTTGCTTGATCATAACATATCGGTGGTTGCAGCCAATAAAATTGCAGCGTCATCAGATTACTCAAATTATGCTGAACTGAAAAAGACAGCCCGCAAGCGTGGCGTAAAATTCCTGTTTGAGACTAATGTGGGTGCTGGTCTGCCAATTATCAATACTATTAATGACCTGATTAACAGTGGAGACAGAATCCTGAAGATAGAGGCTGTATTGAGCGGTACTCTGAACTTTATCTTCAATACCATCGGTGCCGATTGCAGACTGAGTGAGACTATTCGTCTGGCACAGGAGAAGGGTTACAGCGAACCTGATCCACGCATAGATTTAAGCGGAAAGGATGTAATCCGTAAACTTGTTATTCTGGCCCGTGAAAGCGGATATGAACTGAATCAGGAAGATATTGAGAAGAAACTATTTATTCCGCAACAGATGTTCGATGGTACTATAGATGCTTTCTGGAAAGCTCTGCCACAACTGGACGAGGATTTTGAGGCAAAGCGCAAGGTTCTTGAAGCATCAGGCAAGCGCTGGAGATTTGTGGCATCACTATCAGATGGAAAGGGTAAGGTTTCTCTATGTGAAGTGAATGAATATCATCCTTTCTACAATCTGCAGGGTAGCAATAATATTATTCTGCTTACTACAGAACGATACAAAGAGTATCCGATGATGATTCAGGGATATGGTGCCGGTGCTGCAGTAACAGCTGCAGGAGTATTTGCCGATATTATGAGTATCGCAAACATTTAAATGTGAAAATAAGATGAAATATATAATAATCCTGGGCGATGGAATGGCCGACTGGCCTCTGCCTGAGCTTGGAAACAAAACCATATTGCAGTATGCCAGAAAACCATATATGGATATGCTGGCACAGAAGGGTTGTACCGGTATGCTGAAAAGTGTACCACAGGGTTTTCATCCCGGTAGTGAAGTGGCAAATATGGCAGTGCTTGGATATAATCTGGATAAAGTGTTTGAAGGACGCGGAGTTCTTGAAGCTGCAAATATCGGTGTAGAGCTGAAACCCGGTCAGATGTGTATGCGTTGCAATCTGATATGTGTGCAGGATGGAAAAATCAAAAACCATTCAGCAGGACATATATCTACCGAAGAGGCAGCAGAGCTTATAGAGTATTTGCAGGAGAATCTGGGCTCGGAAACAATTCATTTTCATACAGGTATCCAGTACAGACATCTCCTGGTTATGGATGGTGCCGATAAACATATAGAGTGTGTCCCTCCACACGATGTTCCGGGTGAACAATTTATGCCGCTGCTGGTAAAGGCTGCCACACCGGAGGCAGAAAATACTGCAGAACAGATAAACAGATTGATTCTGGAGTCACAGAAGTTGCTTGAAAACCATCCGGTAAACCTGAAAAGAAAGGCTATGGGAAAAGATCCAGCAAACAGTATATGGCCATGGTCGGCAGGTTATCGTCCTTCAATGCAACCATTGTCAGAGCGCTATAGCTTCCTGAAATCAGGTTCAGTAATATCGGCAGTAGATTTAATAAAGGGAATTGGTCACTATGCCGGTCTGAAAGTTATAGATGTAGAGGGCGCAACAGGTCTCTTTGATACAAATTACAAGAATAAGGCAGATGCAGCCTTAGAGGCGTTAAAGAGTGATGATTTTGTCTATCTGCATGTAGAGGCTCCCGATGAAGCAGGCCATGAAGGAAATGTGAATTTAAAGGTACGCACTGTAGAAGATCTGGATGCCAAGCTTATAGCTCCTATCTATGAGGCTGTAAAGGATTGGGATGAACCTGTAACTATTGCAGTCCTGCCGGATCATCCAACGCCATGTGCGCATCGTACTCATACAGCAGAACCTGTTCCTTTCCTTATCTTTAAGCCTGGCGTAAATTCTGACAGCGTTGAAAGATATGATGAAGAGGAGTGTAAAAGTGGAATTTATGGAGTTTTGGAGGCTCCGCAGTTTATAGAGAAATTATTTGAATAACAATGAAATATTACAGCACAAACGGAAAATCACCGTTATCTACATTACAGAATGCAGTAGTAAAAGGTCTGGCTCCCGACAGAGGTCTTTATATGCCGGAACAGATTAAGAAACTGCCAAAGGAATTTTTTGATAACATAGAGAATTTGTCATTTCAGGAGATTGCATATCAGGTAGCAGATGCCTTCTTTGGCGAAGATATCCCTGCAGATGATTTGAAGCAGATTGTTTACGATACACTCAGTTTTGAAACTCCTGTAGTACCGGTGAATGACAATATCTATTCCCTGGAACTTTTCCATGGTCCGACACTGGCCTTTAAGGATGTAGGTGCACGTTTTATGGCACGTCTTTTGGGATATTTCAATAAAGATGAAAAGCAACTGGTAAATGTGCTTGTAGCAACATCGGGCGATACAGGCAGTGCTGTGGCAAATGGTTTTCTTGGCGTAGAGGGTGTACATGTGTATGTGCTCTATCCAAAGGGAAAGGTTAGCCCAATACAGGAGTGCCAGTTTACAACATTGGGACAGAACATAACAGCAGTAGAAGTTGACGGTGTGTTTGATGATTGTCAGGCATTGGTGAAAAATGCCTTTATGGATGCTGAACTCAATGCTAAAATGAAGCTGACATCAGCCAATTCAATCAACGTAGCCCGTTTTCTGCCTCAGGCATTCTACTACTTTAACGCATACGCACAGATGAAACGTCAGGGTAAGGCAGATAATCTGGTTATCTGCGTGCCGAGCGGAAACTTTGGCAACATTACTGCAGGTCTGTTTGGCTGGTATATGGGATTACCTGTTAAGCGTTTCATTGCTGCAAACAATGCAAACGATATATTCTACAACTATCTGCAGAGTGGAGTATATTCTCCAAAGCCATCAGTGCAGACACTTGCTAACGCCATGGATGTGGGCGACCCAAGCAACTTTGCACGTATTCTTGATCTGTATGGCAATTCACATGCTGATATAGCAGCCCATATAGGTGGTGCAACATATAAAGATGAACAGATTTCAGAGACCCTTAAGGATGTTTATGAAAAGACCGGTTATCTGCTGGATCCTCATGGTGCCTGTGGTTACAGAGCGCTTCAGGAGCAACTCCAGGCCGATGAATATGGTGTATTTCTGGAGACTGCTCATCCTGCTAAGTTTAAGGAGAAGGTGGATGCAATAATTGGTGCTGATATTGAGATACCTGCTAAGCTGAGAGCATTTATGGAGGGTACCAAACAGAGTGAACCTGTCAGCAAAAATTATGAAGATTTCCGCAACTATATTCTCTCTAAAATCTGAATATGTGTTATAGAAAAGAGGTCTCGTTCTCCGATATCAATATACCCGTAGATGAAATCTATTCATCTATGGGTTTTAAAAATGCAGCTCCCGATGCAGAGACAGTAAAGACTACTCAGGAACTTCTTGCAGAAGCTCCAAAGTATCTGAACCTGCAATATGAATTTATGATTCTTGACGGTGAACTTACAGACAACAGTTGTACACTATTTTCAGAAAAGGGAGACAGCCAGACTTTTGAAACAGGCAGGGTGATTGCTGCTCAGCTTAGAAGGTCTGAACAGTTTGTGGCTTTTGTGGCAACTGTGGGAACCGGCTATTTCAAATGGATGGATGTCGTTGAGGCCCGTCAGGATATGGTGCAGACCTATATTTCTGATTGCATAGGCAGTCAGATAGTGGAGAGTGTAGCCGATTATATGGAACAGCACCTTCAGGCACTTCTGGATGTTAAGGAACTGAAACGTACAAACCGTTTTAGTCCGGGCTATTGTGGCTGGCTGGTAAAGGAACAACCTAAACTGTTCAGCCTCTTTCCTGAAGAGAGACCATGTGAAATTGAACTTACTGATTCCTGTCTGATGCTTCCGGTAAAATCAGTAAGTGGTATAATAGGTGTGGGCAGTGATGTAAGATATCTACCATATACCTGCCATCTTTGTGATATGAAGATGTGTTACAAAAAGAAGAGATAAAATTCTGTTTAAAGAGATATTATCTGGAATTTCCTTTCAATAGTACATACAGAATTACCGGTGCTCCTATAAACGGAGTTATAGCATTGAGCGGTATTAATCCTTTGTCGCCGGGTAGTGAACTTATCAGATTACATAGTAGTGCTATAACTATACCTGTAAGTATGGTTACCGGCATAAGGCTCTTGTGATTGTTACTGTTAAGTAGTAGGCGAGCAAGATGTGGTACTGCAAGTCCTATGAATGATACCGGGCCACAGAACGCAGTTGTGGTGGCGACAAGCAATCCTGTAGAGATTAGTAGCAGAGTACGCGTTCGCATAATGTTTATTCCAAGATTCTGTGCATAATGTTCTCCCAATAACAGAGCATTGAGAGGCTTTATCATGAGCAGTGATATGGTCAGTCCTATAAGTGTTGAAAGTGAAAAGAATGGAAGCTGACTGTTTGTTACTCCACCAAAATTGCCCATTCCCCACATTGTATAGGAGTGTACACCTTCTGCTGTGGAAAAGAAATTCAACAGAGTTATAGCCGATGAAGTGAGGTAGCTAATCATAATACCTGCAATAAGCAGCATTACGGAACTTTTTAATCTGTTTGACAGGAATAGTATGAGTGCCATGACCAGCATCGCTCCGGCTATTGCTCCTATTATGATGGAGATGGAACCTACTATGGTTATTTGTCCGGTGCTGATATTACCTCCGAATAGAAGCATAACAAGGGCTACACCTAATCCTGCACCGCCATTTATGCCTAATATGTCAGGACCGGCCAATGAGTTCCTGAACGCAGTTTGCAACATCAGACCGGCAGCAGCAAGCGAAGCTCCACAAAGCATTGCTGTAATAGCCTGTGGTAATCTGGATTGCAATACAATAAAGGTCCAGCTTGGTTTTGACGATTCACCATGTAACAGAATTTCCAGTACCTGATTAAATGGAATCTTTACAGAACCAATGAACAGATTTAACATGAACAGCATTACTATTGCTGATATGGTAAGGATAACAGCTTTTTTCTCTTTCTGTTCCATATATCCGGCTTTAATCGTTTAACATAGAGAATGCCTTGATTACCTGATCTGCATACTTCTTTGATATTGGGATATGCGGCGAACCTGTTGTGTCCAGTTCTGCAAATAGTCCCTCTGTTTTATCCTTTTGAATTATTTTTACCTTCTTCAGATTTACTATGTATGATCTGTGGCATCTCAGCAGATTGTTCTGCATGCATAATTCTTCAATACTGCGCATGGTGTTTCTCAGACTGTATTTTGTAATTCTGCCGTTGCTCAGATAGTGAATATCCACATAGTTATCTGATGCTACTATGTATAGCAGACTTTCTGCTGTGACCACCAGCTTCATGGCCTTGTTTTCGTCAAGGAAATGGATTGGGCTTTTGTCTGCACCAATTATTCCGTTAGCGTAGCGGTCTATGTTGTTCTGTAGCTTCTCTACAATACTGGATTTGTGTGAAAGTTCTGATATAAGTGCAAGTATCGTATATGGAAATATCAGAACGAAAAATGATATAAGTGATACATTAGGCAGTATGCTTACGTATGGGGTGTTTCGTCCGGTGATAAGCCATATAAATAAGGTGAAAAACATGGATGCAGTAAATACTTCGAAAAACTCCCATATAAAGAATGATGAGTATGTAAGTTTTAATCTCTCCCTTAGTAGTCTCATAGCAAAACGGCTTATCATTACCACTACCAGAAGGATTGATATAAGCATAGATGCGTAGAAAGCAAAACGTCCCATTTCAACGTTAAGATTGCTTATTATGTTGAATGGTTTGTATCCAATAAGGAAAAAGAATGAGTAGATAGGTACTAACAGTATGTAACATGCCATACTGTTGTTGCTTGTAAATGTTTCAGGAAGTTTGCTCATGTGATCTCTTGAATTTTCTGCAAAGGTATTGAAAATTTCACACCAATTGTAGTGTGGTTAAATAAATGTTAGTAAGAATTCGCCCCTATATTTTGATTTTCGCCACAAATATAGGCTTTTACACCATGGAAAGTGTGTATATCCCTTTTATTTTCGCATTCTGTTTGCTTGCACTACCTTTGCGATAGAAAAAATGAATAAACAAAAACTTTAGGATATGACAATTTTAGCTCCGGTAAAGGAATTTGAATCAGAAGCAAGAGAAGTAGCATACGGTTTGATGGTGAAAGGTTATGCTCATAACAGCATATTGCTCTCTATGGTAGATGATGTTAAATGGGACAGAGTGTTAGAGATGGGCTCTTTACTTGCGCGTGTAAACTATATAAAGGTGGCCGACGATGCTCTGCTGTTATCTACTATCAGCAATCTTAATCCTGTGGCACTTTTTGTTGATACAGATGAACAATATGAAAGAGTGAACCAGATAAAGAATCAGAATTCTCTGAATCTGCAGATTTACAATGTAGCAGCAAAGAATTCAGGCCTCAATGCATCTACAATGGATTATCTCCGTATGTTGGGCCGTTCATGGGAACGTAAATACAAACCAAATGTTGACAGAAGATATTGGGAACTCTATTCCCCTTCTGTAATTTGATGATACCATTTCCTGATATAACCGGTTGATAGTTCAGGGTGCAGGATTGATACATATTCGTGCAATAACTGTTCAGGGTGAAATGATGTTCTTTCAAAGTACGGTACTTTATAGACATCACAAACCCAGATGTTTTTTGTCCTGTATGGTTTGAATTCTTTGTACAATGAAAAGTTTTGTGCTATTGATTTGTATGTTAAATCGTGTGTAGTGCTGTTTTTCAGTAGCCAGACATCTGCATTGTGCGCCTTTTCATAGACCATTTCAAATGACATAGGTATGGAGCCGCTACTTGTATCGTAAGAAAAAATATAATCTCCACCTGCATCCTCTATCATCTGTCCTATAGTACTTTTACCACCAGGGATATACCATGCTGATCCACCTTTTGTGTCAACCATTACGGTAGGTTTATATGTAGTGTTTTCTGCTACGAACTTTTTCAAGCCATTATATTCCTCCTCTATTTGTGTAAAGATTGAATCGGCTTTTTCGCCGGAATTAAACAGACGCGCATAGAATTTACACCATTCAGCGCGTCCCAGTGGTGATGTCTCCATATAGTCTGCACACTCTATAAGCGGTATTCCTAACTTTTCCAGCTGTCCATAGCCTGTGTCTTCAAATGGTGATACAAGAATTGCATCCGGTGACAAATCTATTATCTTCTCAATGTTTGGATGCATTGAGTTTCCGCAGTCTGTTATCATGCCATTATTGCATAGCTCATTTATGGTAGAATCAGCAATATATTCCAGTTCACATACTCCTGCAATGCAATTTTCAAGCCCCAATTCAACAAGTAAACGGCTGTGGCTGTTAGTCATTACTATAACCCGTTTAAGGGGTATGTTGATAGTGCTGGTCTGTCCGGAGTAACTGTATTTTGTTTTGCCTCTCTCTGTAAGCAGGTAGCTGTGTAGTATACTATTCTTCTTCCAGGGATTGGCTATACTGATAAATTCACCATCCTCAACCTTAGTTATAGAGATATGTTCAGCATATTCCATAATGTTGTTCTGCCTGCTTGTACTTTCTGATTGACAGGCAGTCAATAATACTATGCATATAATTGCAGCAATATAGCGTAATTTGATTCTCTTTATCTTATTCATAGCACTATAATACTTGAAATTTCTGTAGATAATTCTCCGATAAGTTCTTCCTGCAGATGTACTGCAGTTGTTATCTCTATAAAATCAATTTTTTCAAGATGAACTGTATTGCCTGCATCGTCTATTGCCCATTCTATCTTTATTTTGCTGGCCTCATTGTTGTTTGATTGATTATCGGCGTATCCCCACTCCTTAGGATAGCTTTTCCACTGCCCATTTACATATTCCAGAGTATGGTGTAGCAGAGTACCTGTAACAGATATGGAACTATCTTCTATCCACTGCGGGTAGTAAGGCTGAGGGTGGAAACTATCCAGTCTGTCCATTATGCCACTGTTGCCAAGATTGTCATTCCAGCTGATTGGTGAATTTGGGGTATCCGGACGCAAATATGTAACAGAGTAATTTTCTGTTATATTGCCTGACAGATGGTCAGAGCCCGCTATTTCGTACCAGACGTCATCTGCAATTCCATTCTGGTTTATATCTGCCGATACCTTTATTATACCGGGTTCAGCGCTGCCAACAAAGGCATTGCCCAATATCTGGAAATCATAATCATCTGCTTTGTTCTCAATGGCAGGCAGAAATGCTACTGTAATACTGCCGCCAAACCCGCCTAGTGTTACGTAACCGCTGCTTGTGTTGGATAACTTCTCAAGGCATTTGACACGCATTATGGAATCATTGTCTCCATCTTCGTAAAGTGGCATTTCGTTTACAAACTGTCCCGGAGCCGGTCTGTACGATAGTACTTTCCATGGAGTCTGTAGTTTAGGTTCTGCAGTTTGATTGTTTTCGGTCTGCATTATATTTGCAAAGACTACACTGTTTGGGTTAATGCCTACATTTCTGATTACAAATTTTCTGTATCCGAATTTGTCAAAGCAGTAGATACTGCCGGGTGTAACGTAATCCAATGCATCACACACATATACATCGCCATTTACAGGATTAACATCAACTCCATATACTCGCTCAATTCTGGTGCCATCCATTATAAAGTTGTTGTTGAAGAGCGTTCCTGTAGCTGTCTCCATAACTGCGATGCTGCTCTCCTCCTGACCATACAGATATAAATTTTCACCATCTGTGGAGATGTTGCAGGCATCTGTCTGATAACTTTGAGCAATACTGTTGGTTATGGGGTCAATCTGCTGTAACAATGGGTCATAGCAGTTGGCCTGATGGTTATATTTGCCACGAGAGATTACAAAGATTCTCCCTTTGTTGTCGGCTATGATATCGCCTGGGTTAGGGTGAACCTCTATTTTTGTTGTTTCTGTAAATGAATCGATATCGATGACGGATATTGTGTTGTCCGGTGAATTAAAGTCTAATCCGCCGGAATTGGATACAAACAGTTTCCCATTTGAAACAGCTATGCCGTCAGGGTTGCGACCAGTACTGATACTCTCTTCTATGGTAAGTGTGGCTGTGTCAATTCTGCATACAGTTCCGTCATAACAGCAAACATAGATCTTATTCTTATATGCAGCAATGGCACGAGGCTGTCTGGTGTGGTTTTCATTGCCGAATGGTATCATCTTGATGGATTTTCCGTTTGTTGCATCAATAACTTCCAGATTATCGGAGACTGATACAGCAATGTATAGCTTGTTGCCATAGTGTATAATGCTGTTTGCTGTATCGCCTATCTTGCGGCCGTTATTGCTGAAGAAAATGTCATTTACTGCACTGTTGCTGTCAAAATAGGCCAGCGAACTGTTGTTCTGATTGAAAAGCCCTTCACACAGTACATAAATGCTCTGATTCTGTAAGTCAATATCTGTCTGGTCATTTGTCTGAAATAGTGGCTCATCATTACATGATGTAAAGAGCAGGCAGACAAGAATGGGCAGAATTATGTTGATTATGAATAATACTCTTTTCATAGGCTGATGTTTATTCCTGTTCGGAACTGACGTCCGGGCATAGGATAATTGGTTACAAGTTCATATTCTGTGTTAAAGAGATTTATAACCTCAGTGCGCAACTGAATGGAGGCTCTGTTCAACCTGAAAACGCGCCATAGGGATATGCCTGTTTCACTATAAGGTGACATTCTGTATTCTTTGCCGTTGTAACTGTTTGAGTAGTAACTGCCACTTGCAAAGCTGTTCAGACTGCCACATAAATGGGGCGTTTCAATAGTCAGAATAGCAGAACCGGAGTGTCGTGGCGTGTAAGGCAACTGGTGGTTAAATGTTGTTCCTGACGGATTGGTCTTATCCATTGCACGCTGGTAGGTATAGGATGCAGACAGGGTTATTCTGCTCTTATTGCAGATGGCTGATACTTCTGTTCCGCTTTCAACACCTCGGCTTATTGTGTGACCTATGTTGCGCATCATCCACATTGCAATGCTCTTTCCCGGAACAGCCGATATCTTATCGGTTATGTCATTGTAGAAGAAATCGGAGTAGATAGTGGCGTCCAAATTGCTGAACTCTCTGCTCCACACTGCACCGGCCGAATAGAGACGGGCCTTTTCCGGTTTCAGATCTCTGCGTCCCACCTGCTCAAAGTAGAGGTCGTTGAATGTAGGTATTCTGACAGCCTCTTTTGCAGATGCTCTCATAGATACTCCCCAGTCCGGAATAAGTTGCATATTGGCAGCAATCGAGGGAAATAATCTGTTAATATCAACATCGGTAGTATGTATGTGGTTTACACCAGCAACCATAGTAACCCTTTCATTTGCATATTTTATTCTGTAGGCACCGATAATCTCTCTTCTCTGTGGCCTTTCATTGTTGTAGTTGTTGCCATGCAGGGCAGAATAAGAGATGTCTTCTGCTACAGATGCTGACAGGGTGGGGGTGATGCTATATCTGAATACAGCAGAAAGATATGCCTGATGTTGTATGTAGTTGTTGTCGGTTTTGCCAGACAGATTGTTGACATCAGTATTCAAATAACGTGACTGATTGTAGCTGTATTTGCCGGTTACCAGAAGCGTTGAGTTTGCAGATATGTTAGTTTTGCTCTGTCCTTGAATGAAAAAATCATTGTACCAGGTGCGTTCTGATGTAGTAGGATTGTACAGGATATTTGTAGGTAATCCCTGTTCTGAACTGTGCAGATAACTCTTTATATTCAGATTGCCTATTCTGGTGTTTTCTGCAGTAAGTGCAATTTCTGCTTTCAGACGATGAGTGTCGGAATTGTTACGTCTTACAACAGCCGACATATTGCCATTATGCTGGGTGTATGGATAATTGCCATCACTTTCAGTCCATTCTGCCGAAATAGCAGATGCCCATTTCTCTGACAGTCTGTTCTCCAGTGCAACTATTGCTCCAATAGTGTTGAAACTGCCATATTTGAGTGATGAGTTCAGGTTGAACAGACGTCCTTTGTCAAAATGCGGTTTCCTGCTCTCTACGTTCAGCGTAGTGGCCGAAGCAGACAGAATAGCCGGTTGCAGCAGATTGTTGTCAGTACCGTTCACTAGTCGTATGGAACTTATCTGATAGGTGGACATCCTGCCTAAATCTATCTGTCCGGTCTGCATGTTACTCTCTATAATACCGTCGTATGCAACTGCTGTGTGACAAGCGCCAAGTCCACGTACAGATACGGTCTTTAAACCTCCTATGCCACCATAATCCTTTACAGATACACCTCCAAAATATTTTAGCGCATCTGAAACCTGAAGCGAACCTGTGGCCTCAATGGTTTTGCTGTCCATAATATGCTCTGATGTAACTGAATAGATGTTGATTGATTTACTGGAAGTTCTTATGGTTACCTCTTCCAGATAGTTGTCAGTTACAATATCATAGTAATCTTCTGCCTGTAGAAAATTGCAGTACAGACAGAAGATGAATGATATACAAGTTATATGGACAAGCCGTTTTGTCATTGTGCTACGGTTAGACGGTCAAGGCAGAAATAACTAGGGGTATTCATACCATATTCTCCCATATCTGTAGATGTGAGTTCGAATATGATTTTGTCAATATTGCCAAGTGAACTTAGATCCACTCTCTGCCAGCTATCTACTATATCCAGACCATCAGCAAGCATGAATGTTACTGTTCCTGTCTTTTTGTCTTTAAGGTAACCATTTATATGTAAGGTGTATTTGTCGGCAGCAGTCCACTGTTTTACTGCTCCAAATCCGTCATCTGCATATTTGAGAGCATGATATGCGTATGTGGAATTGGTTACAAAACATTCTACGGCTTCAAATGCGGAGTTGTCAATAAGCATTATTTCAGCAGGCTGTCCGTAGCCTGATCCGCCGGTGCTTACAGTAAAGTAGTTTGCACTTCTTTGTCCTTTTCCGGTTATTGCTGAAAGGTTGGTATAACTCGGAGTTATGGTATCTGTAAGGTTTGTGTATGTAAAACCATATCCAATACCCCATGCAGAACGTGATTGAAGCATCTTGAACGGGTAAACCTGAATATAATCTATAAAGTAGTAGCCGGAATCATCTATCTTTACAGTATCATCACTGATAAAATAACTTTCCGGTTCAGATAATCTACCATCGGCCGATAGGATGGAGAGTGCTTTCTGAGGCTCCTGTTCTTTATCACAGGATGTGAAAAACATAGCACACATGGTGCATAAGGCAACTAACGAAATAATCTTTTTCATACGTAAATAATTTAATGGTTAAAAAAATACTGTTTCCTCGCAGTATATGTCAAACCATCCTCTTTTTAAGAAATTTCGGCTTTTTACCTTTATCCTGGAATTTAAGTAAGCAGGCCAAAATTCTTTCCTCGAGAATGTTGTGGCATAAAAACAGTTTTGCAGGTCTTCTGACTTACTCCTTTCTACCAGCCTTCCCACCTTATATATAAAGGCAGTGGCAAAGATTCGATAGAAATAATAAAGAGCTTACAGCAGCGGGACTGTTCGGGATTTTCACCCGATTCCCTTTTAATCCTAAAACCGGTTACGGCTTACGGAACAAAACTGTGGCAAAAGTAGTATTTATTTTCTAATTTTGCACAACAATTTCTATAAATTAAAAAATGGCAGAAGAATTACATCTTGTTCAGGATTTGGCCCTGATTCTTATATCGGCAGGAATTTTTACAATTATATCCAAGGCACTTAAGCAACCATTGATATTAGGCTATATCGTTGCAGGTTTTCTTGTAGGTCCGCATCTGGGACTATTTCCATCTGTAACTGATACCCATTCTGTGGAGCAATGGTCTGAAATTGGTATAATTTTCTTACTCTTCTCCTTAGGATTAGAGTTCAGCTTTAAAAAACTGATAAAGGTTGGCAGCAGTGCTCTGATTATGGCTGTTACCAAATGCATTGGAATGTTCATGGTTGGCATAATATTAGGTTCGGTACTACACTGGACATTGATGGAATCGGTGTTCCTGGGGGGACTCTTGTCTATGTCTTCTACCACCATCATTATTAAGGCATACGATGATATGAAACTGAAAAACAAGCCATACGCATCGCTTGTGTTTGGTTCTTTGGTGTTTGAGGATCTTATAGCCATACTTCTTCTGGTGTTGCTATCTACTCTGGCTGTATCAAATAAATTTGCCGGCGGCGAAATGATAGGAAGTCTGCTCAAACTGGCATTCTTTATGGTACTATGGTTTGTAGTGGGTATATTTATGATACCAACTTTGCTCAAGAAAGCACAGAAATATATAAACGATGAGATTCTGCTTATTGTAAGCATAGGACTATGTTTTGGTATGGTGGCACTTGCAGAATATGTAGGTTTTTCATCGGCTTTGGGAGCATTTGTAATGGGATCCATTCTGGCTGAAACACTTGAAGGCGAACATATTATGCATCTTACAGATAGTATAAAGGATCTGTTTGGCGCAATATTTTTTGTATCGGTAGGTATGATGGTAAATCCGCAGGTTATAGCGGAATATTGGATTACCATTCTGGTGCTGACTGTTGTGGCAATGGCTGGAATACTATTCTTCTCAACAATAGGCTCAGTAATTTCCGGTCAGAACCTGGAAAATGCAGTTCATGCCGGCTTCAGTCTGGCGCAGTTGGGCGAATTTGCCTTTATTATTGCCGGTCTGGGATGTTCGCTTGGAGTGATGCGTGATTTTATCTATCCGGTAGTGATAGCTGTATCGGTTATAACAACATTTACTACACCGTATATGATAAATGCTGCCGGTCCGGCATATAGACTCCTGTTGAAAAAACTTCCGGAAGAGTGGCTGGACAGAATAAATGCATTTTCATCGTCAGATAAATCAGATACTGCCGCAGCAAAGAATGAATGGAGACGCGTTGTGCGTATCTGGCTTGTAAGAGTACTGCTGTATGGAGTAGTGCTTCTGGCGCTTTTCCTGGGCGCCCATCTGTATATGGATAAGGTGCTCGGAATCTTTTCAGATAATTGGGCGGAACCGCTTAAGGGTATAATAAAAACAGTTGTTACACTGGTGCTGATGTCGCCTTTCCTCGGCGGAATGGCTATAAGCGGTAATGATGTGTCAAAGAGTCTGCGCAAACTTATCAAGGAGAAAAGGAGTAATGTATGGCCGGCATTATCACTTTTGCTTATCAGGATTCTGCTTGCAATGGCATTTGTGATAGCTGTAATAGTAGATAATTTTACTCTCTCATGGTGGATTCTGTTCCTGGTAACAATTGTAGGAGTGGTATTTTTTCTGGTGGGAAGAAAGGCCATCAAGCGATTCTCATTGTTCGAAGACCGTTTTATGGCAAATCTCAATGTAAAGGAAGAGTATGCACGCAGACAATCGCCTATTGCAACATCATTGAAAGATAAGCTGTCAGCATACAATGTTCATACAGAAAATGTACTGATACCTGCTGATTCTCTGTTTGCCGGAAAACAATTAAAGGAGCTGCCTTTCAGAGATATAACAGGCGTAAATATTGTGAAAATAGTACGTGGAGCAAATTCAATAATTATACCATCAGGACAGGAGTACATATATCCACATGATAAGGTACTGGCTGTTGGTACAACTGAACAGCTGTCTGCATTTGTTCATCTGGTTAATCTGGAAGAGAACAGGGCAGAGAAGAGCAGACAGGTGGATTTTGTGGTAGAGGCTATTACCCTGACAGAAGATTCTTACCTGGCTGACAAGACTTTGCGAGAAGCCGATATGCGTTCTTATGGTTGTATGGTAATAAGTATTGTCCGTAAAGATGGTATCATTACAAATCCAAAAGCCGACTTCCGTTTCCAACCCGAAGATATAGTTTGGCTGGCTGGCGAAAAGTCGGCTTGTGAATGGTGGAATTAGTGGTTAATTACCCACGAATCCACTGTCCTAAATCTTTCCAGCTTGGTTTCTTGCCGTGTGTGAGAATACCTATTCTGTATATGCGTGCAGCAATCCAGGTGGTTGCAATAAACGATACTATAAGGATAGCAAACGAAAGTAGTAGCTCCCAGTTTTCTACTCCAAAAGGTATTCTTGCCATCATTACTATAGGCGATGTAAATGGAATCATAGAACACCACTTTAGTATTTCGGCATTTGGATTGTTGAATACCTGTATCGTAATGATAAGTGAGAACATTATAGGAAGCAGTATTATGGTTGAGAACTGCTGACCATCCTGTGCATTATCTACAGCAGAACCTGCTGCAGCAAATAGTGAAGCGTAGAGCAGGAAACCACCTATTACATATACCAACATTGCAACCATCAGTTTAATGATAAAACCAAAATCGGTAATCTGCGCCAATAATGAATTGATGGCAGAACCGGCATCGGAAGATGGATCTATACTTGCAATGGCAGGAATTAGGAACTGGCTGCCGGCTATAATCAGCACACCCCAAATGGCTATCTGTGTGGCTGCAACAGCAGCTATACCAAGTATTTTGCCCATCATTATGTCAAATGGTTTGCAGGTAGTTACTATAACATCCAGAACGCGGGAAGATTTCTCCTCAATAACTGTAGTCATAACCATCTGTCCGTACAGAATGATTATCATGTAGAGAATCAGTCCTAAGAATAGTGCCAACAGATAAGAGAAGATAGACGATGTGCTTTTCATCTGATCTTCGTCGCCACTGCCATCGTTCTTAACGGTGTTCAGATTGTTAATGCTAATATCTGTGCTGGCAATAATCTCTTCTATACCTTCGATGTTGTAACTACGCATCTTCTCTCCGGAGATTATTCTCTCTAACTGTCCCATAATGTTCTCTTCTATCAACATAGATGCCGATTCGTTTACAAAGAACTGCAGGTCGTTGGAGTCTTCTAAAATATTGCTGCCCAAATAGAGTACACCGTATGCAGAACTCTTATCGGCATACTGTGCCGATGCCTCTTGTTTGGTTATATCTTCCAATATTGTAAATTCAATAATATCGTTCGATTCCAGCTGTGACGATACTATTTTGTTTGGCGAATCATCTACAACTATAACCTGCTGCAGGTCTATGCTGCCTTTTGACATAATAAGTGTAGGTGCCAGATAGAGTGCCAACATAAACAGTGGCATTAACAGGGTAGTTATAATGAAAGATTTTTTTCTTACCCTCTCTCTGTATTCTCTTGATATGATAATTCCTATCTTGCTCATTTTCTTAATGTTTTATAATGTGCCATTTACGGCGCGGATGAATATATCGTTCATAGAAGGAATGATTTCCTGGAATGAACGCAGATTGCATTTCTCGTTTATACTTGCTATAACATTGCGTATTGCTTCGTCTTGAGCAATATGTATTTTGCAACTTGTGTAACCGCCAAGTATATTTTCCGGTTCGCCTATCATTTCTGCTTTTCCCTCTATGGCAGATTCAAAATCTTCCTTGCTTCCTCCGTATGTAACGGTAAAGGTGTTGCCGCCTGCTTTTATGCGTATCTCTTTTACTGAACCTGATAGTATGTTCTGTGATTTGTTAATCAAAGTGATATAATCGCATAACTCCTCTACAGAAGACATGTTGTGAGTAGATAGAATTATGGTAGAACCGTTGTTTCGCAGGCGTAGAATCTCTTGTTTTAGAATCTCTGCGTTAATGGGGTCGAAACCAGAAAAAGGTTCGTCAAATATAAGCACTTTTGGTTCGTGAATAACGGTACAGATAAACTGTATCTTCTGTGCCATACCTTTTGACAGGTCTTCAATCTTTTTGTTCCACCAATCTTCTATGCCAAAACGGGTAAACCACTCTTTGGCTCTTTTAGTGGCTTCTGTTTTGTTAAGACCGTGCAGACGGGCAAAGAATACTACCTGTTCACCAACTCGCATCTTTACATAAAGACCTCGCTCTTCCGGCATGTAGCCTATGTGCATAATGTCTTCTGTAGTAATCTCTTTACCACTAAGATAAACCTTGCCACTGTCCGGAATGGTGATTCTGTTTATAACTCTGATAAGTGTGGTTTTACCGGCTCCATTAGGTCCCAAAAGACCATAGATAGAACCTTCGGGTACTTCCAAAGATACGTTGTCTAGTGCTTTGTGGTCTGCAAACGATTTTGAAATACCATCAATTTTTAAAATGTTCATGTCTGATTATTTATAAATAGTTTGTGAAAATCTCTTCATA
>JAGCKJ010000123.1 GCA_017647575.1 Bacteroidaceae bacterium
CAGCAACCATTAACGATGGAACTAATAAACAAATGGAACGAAGAAGCAGAAATCGATGATGAAACAAACAACCTGCTAACCAGCGAACAAGTATTTACCATGATGGAACACAAATACCCATGGTTATGCAAATAAAATGGACCAAACGCACTGACTAAACAGAATTAGAATCAATAGCAACAGATATATAATTTTTTCACTATCTTCGCAGAAATTAAGCAAGATTATGCAGACAATAAGAAAATATTTCAGCAATCTGACAGAGCAACAATACAAGCAGTTGGAAAACCTGTACGAACTCTACACCGATTGGAACAGCAAGATAAACGTCATATCCAGAAAAGATATAGAGAACCTGTATCTGCACCACGTACTACACTCCATGGCAATAGCAAAAGCCACAAACTTTGCCCCTGGAACAAAAATAGCCGACATAGGCACAGGCGGAGGATTTCCCGGCATACCATTGGCAATACTCTTCCCTGAAAGCCACTTCACACTGATAGATAGCATAGGCAAGAAAGTACGCGTAGCAGAGAGCGTAGCAGAAAGTATAGGTCTGAAAAACGTAATCTGCCGACACGAACGCGCAGAAGAAGAGAAAAACAAATTCCACTTTGTGGTAAGCCGTGGCGTAATGCCCCTGCCAGACCTTTGCAGAATATGCAACAAGCTGATAAACAGACAGGAACAGTTCAACGCCTACCCTAACGGCCTTATCTGTTTGAAAGGAGGCGATCTGTCCGGCGAAGTTCAGAGCTACCGCAACGCCGCAGAAATAGTAAACATCAGCAGCTATTTTAACGAAGAGTTCTTCAATGACAAAAAGATAGTTTACGTACAGATATGATAGTAAAACAATTCACCTTCAATATGATAGGTGTAAACACCTACGTAGCATACGATGAAACAACATCAGATGCAGTAATCATTGATCCCGGATGTTACTATCCTGAAGAAGAACAGGCTCTGAAGCAATTTGTAGAAGAGAACAAATTAAACATCAGACACATACTAAACACTCATCTGCATTTTGACCACATATTTGGCAACAATTTTGCAGAAGAGACCTTTGGAGTAGCTCCCAAAGCCAACGATGCCGATATGCCATGGCTACAACAGATAGGACGCAGACTGGCATCATTCGGAATAAGATACGATAAAACCGTAAACCCTATAAAGCCGGAAAACGTATTGCATGAAGGCGATACAGTAACCTTTGGCAGATACACCTTCCAGATACTGCATATACCGGGACATTCACCAGGCAGTCTGGTCTATTACTGCCAGCAGGAGAATATCCTGTTCAGTGGCGATGTACTCTTTCAGGGCAGCTTAGGCCGATACGATTTTCTCGATAGCGATGGACAAGCACTGGTAACAGGTATACGTCAGAAACTATTCACACTGCCGCCTGAAACCAGAGTATATAGCGGACATGGTCCATCCACAACCATAGCAGCAGAATTAACAAATAACATAATACACTCACTATGAACAGAATAATATCAACCATAACAGCATTTATCATCTGCATAGCAGTAACAGCACAAACAAACAAATCACCAATACAGTTCCACAGCTACGAACATAACTTTGGAACCATTGAAGAGAAAGATGGTATAGTTCAACACACCTATCTCTTTATGAATATAACAGACAAACCTGTAACCATCAGCACCATATTAACCAGCTGCGGTTGTACAACAGCATCCTATTCCACCGAGCCATTGGAACCGGGCGAAATAGGTGAACTGACAGTCAATTTCAACCCGGCAGGTACAGAGGGCGAAGTAATACGTGAATTAGAGGTCTTTACCAACCAGGGAAAAAGCATAGACAGACTACTGCTTATGGCCAACGTAATCCCCACTCCATTAGGTCTGGAAGAACAGTACCCACGTACACTGGCAGAAGGCATACGCGTAGCCACCCTGCGCTGCAACTTTGGATTTCTGGAACAGGGCAACACACAGAGCAAAACAATTATTCTGGCTAACATAGGAACAGAAACCAGAAAGATAAGAATAGAGAACAGCAATAAAGAGAGTTACCTAACCATAGAACCTCCAACAGCTATCAAACAGCAGACTGTAGAGAGTTTAAATGTAACCTATTCCATACCATCAGGCAAGAACATTTATGGCACATTGCGCGATACACTATGGCTATATGCAGACGATGTAAAAAGCAAGGAACCACTCATTGTAACAACCATTATAACAGACCATTTTGGCGATGTGGATAGCGAAGAGCCTGCACCATCCATCAGGATTGAGCCTTCGTTGGTAAACTTAGGCACAAAGTCTGTAAATAGATTAGCAAGAGGTTCATTTATAATAGAAAATACCGGTAAGGCAGATCTTATAATAAGAGATGTGGAGACACTAGGCAGATGTACATGTAATCTGAACAATGGTACAAAACTTAAACCGGGAGAAAGCAGAACTATAGAGGTTTCATTGCCAGCTCCAGCAGAAGTTGGGAAGACAATCATGGCGTCCATCAATATTACAAGCAATGACCCTGTTCGTCCTTTCCGCGAAATCCGCGTCCAACTCCAATCCAAATAATAAGACCTCATAGTCCTTATGTCATAAACAATTAATTGGCCCGAAGGGCGCATCCGGAGGATGCCAATATAGATAAGGAAATGGATAACAAAAGAGTGATTGAAAAATCGCTCTTTTGCTTTATCCGAAGGGCGGTTGCGGAGCAACCCATAATTAAAAAGGTATTATATTAGTCCTGTTATAAACAATTAATTGGCGCGAATGCGCTCACGCGGAGCGTGACAAAATAAATAAGGAAATGGATAACAAAAGAGTGATTGAAAAATCGCTCTTTTGTTTTATCCGAAGGGCGGTTGCGGAGCAACCAGAAATATAAAAGGTATTATATTAGTCCTGTTATAAACGATTAATTGGTCCGAAGGACGCATCCGGAGGATGCCAATATAAATAAGGTCTATTAGTCCTATTATGTTTACAAAAATGGGATGTACCACCGGTACACCCCATTTTAACATAATAGGACTAATATGTTATTCCCAATCCCACGGGAATCGCTCTATATCATCTTCTTCCAAAAGAGTACCTATCTGAACTTCGATAATCTGTAGTTCTGAAATAGCCTTAACAGCATGCATCTGTCCACTTTTAATATGAACAACATCACCGCGTTTCACCTCTACAATCTTACCGTCAAGAGCTAGCACACCATTACCATCAACAAAAGTCCATACTTCATCACGCAGACTATGTCTCTGATAACTTATGCTACCACCTGGTCTCAATATAAGCTCTTTAGTCAATGACCTGTAACCATCAGTATAACTCTTGGCACCCATAACCTTATAGCTACCCCATCGACGCTCCTCATACATGGGTCGGACAGCCAGCTTAGAGACTTTGTCTTTAATGCCTTCTGAATACTCTTTGCTACAAACCAAAATACCGTCAGGGCTACAAGCCACAACCATATCATTCAGTCCGTCACAGAATATAGGCAAGCCCAACTCATTTACAACGATAGAATTACTATTATTATTGCCACAGGTAACATTACCAATATAATCTTCTGCTATCTCTTCTGACAGAGTGTTCCAGGTACCCAAATCTTTCCACTGGCCACCAAATGGAACAACAGCAATTGATGGAGCCTTTTCCACCACTTCATAATCAAAACTAATCTTTGGGAACATGCCGTACTGTGCAACAACATCGTCGTAATTGTCGGCCTTAATATACTTGCTTACTATGTTACGCAGGTAGCCTAACCTGAAAGCAAATACACCACTGTTCCACATAGCTCCCTCTTTTAAAAGCTGTTCTGCCTTCTCTCTATCCGGTTTTTCTGCAAAGCAACTTACCATTGCTACTGCATCATCGCCACCCTTCTGAGGAACAATATAGCCGTATTTTGATGATGGATACTTAGGTTGAATACCCATAAGTACCAAATCGGCCTTATCCTGTTCCACAGCCTTAACCATACTACTGATTGTACGGAAAAAATTGTTTTCAGTATATGGATCACAAGGCATAATCACCACCACTTCATTGTCGGGACAACCCTTTTGTAAAGACAAATAAGAGACTGCCAGAGCTATTGCCGGGAAGGTATCCCTTCTTTCCGGTTCTGCCACCACATCAACATTGGCACCCAGCTGATTGATGATCATATCACGCTGAGTTTTGCTGGTAGCAATTGTAACACTATCTGCCAGATTTGTCTCTTTTACCTGTCTTACCACACGTTGAAGCATAGACTCCATAGTGCCATCTTCTGCCTTAAGCAAAGGAAGGAACTGTTTGGAACGCGTGTTATTGGATAGCGGCCAGAGCCTTAATCCCGAACCACCGGATAAAAGAACTAATTGCATTATCAGTTTATATTAAATAATCTCCATTATATCTTGATACTCTAAATCCAGAGCTTTAGCTACATTTTCGTTGGTACATTTACCGCCATATACGTTAACGCCCTTAGCCAGACCGCTATCGCGCCTAATAGCCTCTTCCAGGCCAAGGTCTGCCATCATCATA
This sequence comes from Bacteroidaceae bacterium, assembly GCA_017647575.1. Classification (GTDB taxonomy): domain Bacteria; phylum Bacteroidota; class Bacteroidia; order Bacteroidales; family Bacteroidaceae; genus Colenecus. Next base: position 4,548 of record JAGCKJ010000123.1, read on the forward strand.
CCATATCTGAAGGTAGCATTTGCCAGAGCCACTGTTGATGTATAAGGAACAGCACCCGGCATATTGCCCACACAATAGTGAACAATACCCTCTTCTATGAATACAGGGTCATCATGAGTTGTTACGTGCGATGATTCACAACAACCACCCTGGTCAATTGCAATATCAACAATCACTGCCCCCTTCTTCATCTCTTTCAAATGCTCACGACGTACCAACTTCGGAGTTCTTCCACCTGGAATCAGTACAGAACCAATCACCAGGTCAGCCTCCTTCAAAGATTTTCTTATATTCGCCTCCGTACTATAAAGAGTTGTAACGCTGGCGCCAAAAATATCTTCCAAATAAGCCAGACGGTTCAGGTCTATATCCAGCAAGGTAACTTCGGCATCAATACCTACAGCTGCTTTTGCAGCGTATGTACCGGCTATACCACCACCTACAATTACAATCTTACCGCGTTCTACACCCGGTACACCTCCCAAAAGGATACCGCGACCGCCATAACTCTTTTCAATGTACTTTGCACCCTCCTGAATACTCAGACGTCCGGCAATCTGGCTCATTGGACGCAGACAAGGCAGGTTACCTGCTTTATCAACAATAGTTTCAAATGCTACGCCCTTAACCTTTTTGTCCATCAGTGCCTTAGTCAAACCTGGGTTTGGTGCAAGATGAAGATATGTGAACAAAATCTGATTCTCTCGTAAGAACTTATATTCGCATGGTTCCGGTTCCTTAACCTTCCAGATCATATCCGATTTTTCGAACACTTCTGCTGGTGAACCTAAAATCTGCGCTCCGGCTGCAATATAATCATCATCACTGAAACCCGCTCCTTCTCCAGCGTGAGTTTCAACATATACTGTATGTCCCTTTGCTACGAAAGCCGACACATTATCCGGAGTCAAACCTACGCGATATTCGTGGTTTTTAAGTTCTCTAGTTGTTCCAATCTTCATATTCGTACTTTTTTAGGTATATTTATATATTTAACAGAATGCGAAGATAGTGTAAATCTTTGAAAGGAGCACCTAACAACTGATAATTATTACATAACGAATCAGTAATTTTCTATCAGATAATCTGCCACAGCCTGATATGCCGGAAGCGAATACGGATCGTTCGCAGCATTAGATGCAACAGGCATCGATGCAAGCCTTACAAGCACCATTTCTGCAGCCATATCAATGTAGATGGTCTGACCATACACGCCACGGGCACAGAAAGCCTTGTCTTCATTGTTGGTTACCCACCACATATCTCTGTAGCCCCACCCTTTCAGGTTTGGATAAGACTCCTTGTCAAATCTGGCGTTATCTGCATTCTTCAGAATGTCGTCAACCACCTGTTCAGGCATAATCTGCTTTCCGTTAAACCAGCCACGACGGCGCATCATTTCGCCAAACATAGCCAGATCACGCAGATTCGCATTGAAGCCACCTCCGGCAAAAGCTATACCGCGCGGATCTACCTGATAGTATCCGTCATAGTTGGCACCCATAGGAACCCAGATCTTTTCTGATAGTAATTCAGGAATACTCTTACCGGTAGCCTTTGAAATAACCCAGCCCAAAGCGTCAGTATTAACAGTCTTGTAAGCAAATTTCAAACCATGTTCACCACTTTTCTTAATCTTTTCAAGATACTGATAATAGTACATTGCTCCTTTGTAACCTTCAGGTTTCTGCAGGTTTCCCGATGCAGAGTATTCCCAAATATCAGAATTTGGGTCTGAATAGTCTTCACTATATTTAAGTGCAGTAGTCATATCCAGAAGTTGACGTACTGTAGCATCGCCAAAAGCTGAATTGGCCAGTTCCGGAACATACTCTCTTACCAGCTTGTTTTCGTCCAGCACACCTTCGGCCACCAGAATTGCGCCCAATGTACCTGTAAAGGTCTTGCTGACAGACATAACCGCATGGGTTCCATCAGGTTTTAAAGCCCCCTGATATTTTTCATAAATGATTCTGCCTTTGTGAAGAATAATTACACCATCCACATAGTTTTTATCCAGAAAAGCCTGCCATTTTACCGGCGCTGTTTCAAACATCGGAACAAATTCAATCTTCTCTATTTCCGGGTCTATTGCCTCTCTGAAATGGTACCTGTCCGTAGTAGCACATTTTACCACTTTGGTAGGTACAAACTGTCTCATATTACACACTGTGTAACGTAAAGCCGGAAAGTTAAAGAAAGAACCATCGGCTGCTTCCACCACCATATTGTCCATAGGTGGGAATCCCTGCATCCAACCCATCTTCACGGGGTTGGAATCTTCTTGTGACAACTGTTGTGCAGATGTTGTCACCACGCACATCACTGATGCACCGCAAACAAGAAATAATCTCTTCATAATAGTCTTCATAACTCTATTCAATTTCTTTTGAATTGTGGCGTAAAAGTATGGAGTTGTAGAATACGTTATTCTCTGAAAGGCAACTTTTTTCAGGGCTATAAATTTATTTAACCACAGTGCATTTTTCTTTACAAAACGACCTCCAAACATTAATTTTTAATAACTGAAACTTTTTTTAAATAGTGGAACTGAGTAGATTTTATTGTAATAGGACGTAAATTCAATAGTTTACAACGAAAACCAAGTCCCCCCAACGCCTTCGGCGTCTGTCCCCCCCGTTCATAGGCCACGGGCGGCCAAGTTTTCTTTTGCAAACTATTGAAAATCATATTATCACTCCATTAACCGAAACAAATACACTGCCCTATTACACTTATTTTCTACAAGTACTATTAGGTTACTTTGAATGGCATAGCCA
>JAGCKJ010000124.1 GCA_017647575.1 Bacteroidaceae bacterium
CGCTGAAAAGATCGCTTAAGGCGATAAACGATGCAGCTCTTCCTATATGCAGAATGTTTGATCCTAATGTGAAAAAGGTGATAACATTCCTTGGCTGGGAGCAGGAGTATTTCCTTGTTGATGAGGACCTGTATGCTGCCCGACCTGACCTGATGCTTACAGGCAGAACGCTGTTCGGGCATGAATCTTCCAAGAATCAGCAGCTGGACGATCACTATTTTGGTGCTATTCCAACCAGAGTTGCAGCCTTTATGCGTGATGTGGAGATAGCTGGTTATAAGTTGGGTATTCCTCTTAAAACCCGCCACAACGAGGTTGCACCAAATCAGTTTGAAATGGCTCCTATCTATGGCGAAGCAAACCTTGCCAATGACCAGAATCAGATGATTATGAACGTAATGAATACTCTGGCCCGTAAGCATGGTTTTGTATTGCTGCTTCATGAAAAGCCTTTTAATGGTGTAAATGGTTCAGGTAAACATAATAACTGGTCTTTGGGAACTGATACCGGAGTACAGTTGATGGCTCCAGGTAAGGATGCAAACGGTAATCTGCAGTTTATTACATTCTTTGTCAATGTACTTGCCGCAGTCCAGAAACATAATGCTTTGCTTAAAGCTACCATTGCAACTGCAACAAATGCACACCGTCTGGGTGCAAACGAAGCTCCTCCTGCCATAGTATCTGCATTCCTTGGTAAAACCATGACCGATGTACTCAGAAAGCTTCTTGAATTGCCATCTGATACACCTATAGAGATAGCCGGCAAGCGTGGTAAATCCTTAGGTCTTGTTGAGATACCGGAAATATTTGTTGATAATACAGACAGAAACAGAACTTCGCCATTTGCATTTACCGGTAACAGATTTGAATTCCGTGCTGTGGGTTCAAGTGCAAACTGTGCAGGTGCAATAACAACCATAAATTCTGCAGTAGCTGAGCAGCTTTTAGAATTCAAGAAGGCGGTAGATAAAGAACTTGAATCTGGTAAAGCTCAGAATGTTGCAATAATGGATGCGTTGAAACCGATTATAGCATCAATAATAGATGTAATATGCTTTGACGGTAACGGCTATTCAGAAGAGTGGCATCAGGAGGCAAAACGTCGTGGACTTGATGTAGAAACATCGGTACCAGAGATGATTTCAGCCTTCACTACAAAGGAGTCTGTAGAGATGTTCAGCAGAGTAGGGGTTTATACTGAAAAGGAGCTTGAAGCCAGAAACGAGGTAAAATGGGAAACCTACAGCAAGAAGATTCAGATTGAAGCTCGAGTTATAGGCAGAATGGCAATTAATCATATTATACCAACAGCATTGGATTACCAGAAGAAACTGCTGGAGAATATTGCTTTGATGAAACAGGTCTTTCCTGATGCTTATGAACAGCAGGCAGAGACTGAAATTTCTATGGTAAAGCAGATTTCATCATTATGCTCTGACTTAAGAAAGTGTGTAGATAGTATGATTGAGATGCGCAAACAGGCTAATGTGATAACTTCAGAATATGAAAAAGCAAGAGCATATCATCAGATTGCTGAATCTCTGTTTGGAATAAGAAACCTTGTTGATACTCTGGAAGAGATAGTTGACAATGATATGTGGCCATTGCCTAAGTACAGGGAATTGCTGTTTATAAATTAACAAATAGTGTTAATTTTAACATTTAGATATTTTAACAATAAGAAAAGAATTTTATGTTTTACCAATTAAAATAATGACTACCTTTGCAGTCGAAAACAAAGGATAATTCTCATAAGCATTAATTGGTTAGTAATTAGGTTAGTAATTAGTTTTAGAGCCTCAGGGTTTGTGAAAACAGTAGGGTTCACTTCGCAGGAAATGGTCCTGCGGGGGATGTAAAAAATGAGTTCACGTGAGTGAATTCTTTTTTTTATCCCTATATTATCTGCTTGATAGTGCAGTTTCTATTAACTCTCTGCATGTTCTTGAAACCGGTATCGGGTTGATTTTTTTGTTGTTAAGCAGTACATACAGATTGTTACGGTCATTATTGAAGAATATAATCTTGTTGATGTTGACAAGATAAGATCTGTGGCATCTGATAATATGGTTTCTTATCAGCTCCTCTTCTATGGATTTTGCTGAGGTTCTTACCATGGTGCTCTTAAGTTCGTTCTCCTGTTCGTAAAAGATTTTAATGTAGTTGTCTTCAGAGACAATGTATAGTATGTTCTCAGACAATAGTGATATCTTGATTTTATCCTTATGGTCCCTAATATTAATAAGGTGTTTGGCTTCTGTTTCGTTGTCTTTGCTTTGTAATTGCTCCTTGTACCCTTTGGAGAGTCCGTAATAAAAACATATTGTGTAAGGGATGATAAGAATCAGCGAAATACATACCAATGATTTTAAAAATATATTACCCAGGCTGATAAGCTCTACCTGATTGGTGGGCATTGCTGTAAATAGTGTATAAATTACAGAGAGTATTATTATTTCACAGAAGGAGTATAGCAGTAGTCCGCGAACGGTAATGCTTTTCTTTTTTGATATGTCGTGCAATATAGTTTTGCTCCATAGCAGAAATAACACTGCCAGGATATAAAACATTATGGTTGTTAAAAGAGTGTTGTTGTCTTTCAGATTGAACCATGCTGTTGTTGAGAATGGAGTATAGATATTCATGAATATAACGGAGAACAGTGTTATAAATGCCACTGTCATGTTCAGGAATCCTTTTCTGAATAGAAAATCGGGTATTTTTCTCATATTTAATCTTGTTGGTTGCACAAAAATAGTAATAAAATTCAATATGGGGTGAATTGCCAATAAAAAAATGGCAGTGGCATTTCGCCACATTAATATGTGAAATATACCACAAATGGGAATATTAGCCTAAATTGTCCTCTTATATATAATAAATTTGTGCTGAGATAAGGAACGTATTTTTAAATCATATAAGAAATGGATAGAATTACAAAATTGACCCCGGGATGCGACATGAATGCAACCAGTCTGATTAAAATGTATGAGTACAGTTTTAAGAAATACTGGGAACATCAGGCTTTGTGCGATTTCCGTGGTGGAAAAATGACTTACGGAGAACTTGCTACTCAGGTGGCAAAGATTCACCTTTTGTTAAAGAATTCAGGTTTGAAGAAGGGCGATAAGGTTGCTCTTTGCGGAAAAAACTGTATGGCATGGGGTGCAACATATTTTGGTGTACTCACATACGGAGCTATTCCTGTTCCAATTTTGAATGATTTTAAGCCAGGTAATATCCATACAATAGTTAATCATGCTGAAGCTAAAATGCTTTTTGTAGGCGATGTTGTTTATGCAGGTATGGTTGCTGAAGAGATGCCTGAAATTATGGGTATTGTACTGATGAACGATTTCTCATGCAAATTCAGTCGCTCAGAGGCTCTGAATAACGCATTCGAAAACTGGGAATCAGATTTTAATTCGTTGTATCCTAACGGCTATACAGCTAATGATGTTAAGTATGAAGCAGAAGATGATACTAATGCACTTGCAGTATTGAACTATACATCTGGTACTACAAGTGATCCTAAGGGCGTTATGATTCCTTATCGTGCACTTCTGATAAACATGAAGTTTGCATGCGCAAACTTCCCATTGCAGCCTGGTCATACTGTTGTTTCTATTCTGCCTATGGCTCACATGTTTGGCCTGGCATTCCAGCTTATGTTTGAATTGTTGCTTGGTTGCAGCGTTTGCTACCTTGTAAAGATGCCTACTCCAAAATTGCTGTTTGATGCTTTTGCTCAGCAGAAGCCAACATTGATTATCACTGTACCTCTTATTATTGAGAAGGCTATAAAGTCAAAGGTTATGCCTGTATTGAACAAGCCTGTAATGAAGGTGCTGATGTCAATCCCTGGTATAAATAATATAATAGGTGGTAAAATCAGAGGAAAACTGCTCACTGCATTTGGTGGCAGGGTAGATTCTGTGGTAATCGGTGGTGCAGCTCTGAATGCAGACGTAGAAAAGGTACTTAGAAAAATCAAGTTCCCTTATACAGTTGGTTACGGTTCTACAGAGTGTGCTCCTCTTATCTCTTATTGCGACTGGGAAAAGTACAGACAGGGTTCATGCGGTATTGCTTTGCCTGATACAATAGTAGATGTGTTTAGTGAAGACAAGAGTAAGGAAGTAGGTGAACTTCTTGTTAAGGGAGACAACGTAATGTTGGGCTACTATAAAAATCCAAATGCTACACGTGATGTTATTGATCCTGAAGGATGGTACCATACAGGCGACATGGGTCTTGTTGATAAAAACGGTAATATCTTTATCAAGGGACGTTGCAAGAATATGATCCTTGGTGCTTCAGGTCAGAATATCTATCCTGAAGAGCTGGAAGATATGATCAACAACCTGCCATACGTAGAAGAATCACTGGTTGTAGATCGCGGACATCGTCTGGTAGCTCTGGTACTTCCATCTTATGAAGCAGGCTGTCAGGATGGTTTGACTGACGAACAGGTTCTGCTGGCTCTGGAAGAGGGTAAGAAACAGGTGAATGCACTGTTGCCTGCATATTCTCAGATTGCAGAGTTTGAAATTAGAACAGAACCATTTGAACGCACTCCTAAAAAGAGTATTCGTAGATTCCTATATAAATAATTGAAAAAAAAAGAATGGGGCAAACATCAAGTTGCCCCATTCTTGTATCTGATATTATTTCCCGGCTTTTAATCCTTTGATTACAGCATTTGTAAATCCTGCCTCTTCCATGGCGTTAAGTCCTTTTATTGTAATACCGCCCGGGGTAGTAACCTTGTCAATCTCTTGCTCAGGGTGTGATTTGTTCTCCATAAGCAGTTCTGCTGCTCCCTTAATGGTCTGAAGCACTATCTCTTGTGCATCTTTTGGGTAGAAGCCCATCTCTACACCACCTTCCACACATGCTCTGATATATCTGAATACGTATGCGATACCGCATGACGACAATGCTGTACCTGCTACCATCTGTTTCTCCTCAACCTGTTTAGCCATTCCCAGTTCAGAGAACATGCTCTGTACTGTAGCAAGCTGTTCTGTAGTAGCATTCTGTGAGGTGTATAGAAAAACACCCTCCATTACCTCTACTGCAATATTTGGAATCAGATATATAATACCCGGTACCGATTCATCCTCCTTTCTGAACATCTCCTGCAACTTGTCAGTACCTATTCCTGCTGCGATTGATATGATGAACTGTCTGTTGTAATCCAGAACCTCCTTTACCTCTTCTATTGCCAATGGCAGAATCCATGGCTTTACTGCGAAGAGTACAATATCGGCATCCTTAACGGCGTCAATATTGTCGGTGGTAGTTGTTATATCCGGACAAACTGCAGAAATGCTTTTCAGAGCGTTTTCTGATCTGTCTGCGCAAACAATGTCTTCAGATTTGAACAGAGAGCCTTTGTATAGTCCCTTTGCAATTGCGCCACCCATGTTGCCGGCGCCTATAATTGTAATCTTCATAATGTATTACTTTTGTTACTTTGCGCGAAGATAGTGCTTTTATTTTTTATCTTTTCTCTACATTGGTTTTATTTCATCTTTTTATGCTGTTTTGTGTATGAAAAATCTTTAATTATTCATTATTGAAATAAATTGTAGTTAATAGATGCTTTTTATCAAAAATAAGCAAATAATATGCGGTTTTTGAGGTATATTTGTAGTGACTTTTAAAATGGGGTAGATTGGTCTTGTTGAAAATAATTAACTCAAAAATATGGAAGAAAATTTAATGTTAGGATTAAAATTGCTGGTTGTAGGTATGATATCAGTCTTGCTCATACTGTATCTGGTAATTTTATTGGGAAAGGGACTCATTGCTTTTGCAAACAAGTTTCCGGAAGTAAAGGAGGAACCAAAGCAACGAGCAGTAGTACAAGAGGTTGATGGTAAAACAAAGGGAATCATAGAGGCAGCAGTGGCTCAGATTACCGGAGGCAAAGGTCGTGTAACAAGTATTAAGAAGGTGTAAATAAATTTAGATATGAGAGAAATTAAATTCAGCCTCGTGTTCCGTGACATGTGGCAATCAGCAGGAAAGTATGTTCCTCGTGTAGATCAGTTGACAGCAATAGCACCCCATATTATTGAAATGGGTTGCTTTGCACGTGTTGAAACAAATGGTGGTGGTTTTGAACAGGTAAATCTTCTCTTCGGAGAAAATCCAAATAAAGCAGTCAGAGAGTGGACTAAGCCTTTTAATGAAGCAGGTATTCAGACTCACATGCTTGACAGAGGTCTGAACGGTATCAGAATGAGTCCGGTTCCTGCCGATGTAAGAAAGTTGTTCTACAAGGTTAAGAAGGCTCAGGGTACAGATATTACCAGAACATTCTGTGGTTTGAACGATGTTCGTAACATAGCTCCATCTATAGGCTATGCAAAAGAGGCCGGAATGATATCACAGTGCTCTTTGTGTATTACCTATTCACCTATTCACACTGTAGATTACTATGTGAATATGGCGAA
>JAGCKJ010000125.1 GCA_017647575.1 Bacteroidaceae bacterium
GGTAGAGCAAAGGACTGAAAATCCTTGTGTCCCTGGTTCGATTCCCGGTGGCACCACGAAAACCTCAGTAGAAGCAATTCTATTGAGGTTTTTTCGTGTTGTGGATTCCCCGAAGGAATCGAATCGATAGCGAAAAACAATGTAAAATAGGATAGTTTCACCAATCGTTTATCCTATAATTCAGACGCATATAATTGCATTTTATGTATCGTGCAAAATTCTAGGAAAGGTGTAGAATGGCAGTTTACAAAAATCTAGGAAAAGTGATTCTTGTTTACTTGTATTTGCGTCTAATATGTTGGTGTGTTGAGCATTGCTCATTGAGGATTTTACCTACTTAGTATTTCACATGATATGGTTGCGAAACCACAGTTTCCGAAACAACGGTTTCGCAACTGAGTATTCATTCCATTTAATGAACGTCTTTGAATAAATATCACTATCTTAGCAATATTAAATATTGTTATTATGGAACAGGAAATTCTATATGTTAGCACTGACAATTTGCTAAGTGATGTGAGGATGATTATTGATAGTGCGCGAACTAAAGCGTATGCGGCTGTCAATGTTGCGTTAGTTGAGAGAAATTGGCTTTTGGGTAAGCGTATTGCAGAAGAAGAATTGCAGGGAGAGGAACGTGCAGCATATGGAGCGAGTGTTATCAAGAAACTGTCAAAAGAACTTACTGAAGAGTATGGAAAGGGTTTTGAGGAAACTAGCCTTTATTGGTTCGTACGCTTCTATAAAGGTTTTCCAGAGATTTTTGACACAGTGTGTAAAAAATCTGTTCTTCGTCTGTCGTGGTCACATTTCAGAACCTTGTTGCAGGTAGAAGATTCATCTGCTCGGACCTGGTATATGCAGGAGGCAATAAGCCAGACTTGGAGTGTACGCACTCTTCAAAGAAATATTTCGTCCCAATATTATTATAGGCTGCTTCAATCTCAACGCAAAGATCTTGTAGAGAAGGAGATGTTGGAGATTACTGCACCGATGCAGGATACTGATAAGTATGAGTTTGTTAAGAATCCTGTGGTAGCAGAATTTCTAGGCCTTGCTCAGAATACAGACTTTACGGAGTCATGTCTTGAAGGAGCTATCATTACACATCTTCAGAAATTCATGATGGAGCTTGGTAAGGGCTATGCCTTTGTTGCAAGGCAGCAGCATATACATACCGAGAAGCAGGATTACTATATTGACTTGGTCTTCTATAACTATATCTTAAAAGCTTTTGTGCTGATTGATTGCAAGACATCAAAGGTGACACATCAGGATGTAGGACAGATGGATATGTATATCAGAATGTATGATGAACTTAAACGTACTGAGCACGATAATCCGACAATTGGCATTATTCTCTGTGCTGATACGGATGATGACATTGCCAGATATTCAATTATGCATGGCAATGACCAGCTGTTCGCATCCAAATATAAACTATATCTGCCTACCAATGAAGAACTTCGTGCAGAGATAGAAACTCAGAAACAGCTGTTCTATTTACAGCAGAAGAAAGGTGAATAGAATTAAGATATGTCTTATTATACAAGGTCACCAAAGCTGACTATTTTTAATGTGTCGTGTATAACTATGTGTATAACGAATTCTTTACTTCCTGCAACTAAAAACAGTTGCAGCGAGTATCAAAATGGGCGTAGGAATCGAATTTGATACTGAAAATAGTTGCAGAAAGTATCAACTTTGCAAGCCGGTGCCACCACAACAAAACCGCAATAGAAGCACTTCTATTGCGGTTTTTTCGAATACTAACCACTACACTACCGGTCAGAAAATGGGCTGTTTTCTTGGCCGAGAGGGAAATACTGTAGAGGGAAGGAGACTTGATGAGGTAAGCAAAACTTTCCAACTGAGAGTTAGTTCCTTTAGCACGGACAAACCAGCTGCCTGAACATACTGTAAATGGGAAAGACAGTACGTTCAGGCAGCTGGTTATCGTATTGTCGTCAGAGTAGAAGACTCACACGTTCTCCATGAATACAAATGGAGGTATTACTTCACTGGAATATTGTCTACACGGACAAACAGCTGGCTGAATGATGAGTCATCAGTTGCAACCCAGAACATTTCATTTGCAGTAAGGCTCTCGATGACATAGCGATGAGACCATTCGCCACAGTCATGGTCATATGTTCCACGGATGATGGATCCCAGTTCTACGTCAGTGGAAAGAACATATGATCCAGTCAGAATGTGAGGGACATTGGTAAAGCTATCCATATTCTGATACATTGTGTA
>JAGCKJ010000017.1 GCA_017647575.1 Bacteroidaceae bacterium
AAAGCAGAAAAAAGTAACATCTGCTGTTGTGTGGATTTCGCCATTCATAGAGATGGTAGCCTCCATAAATACAAATGTGCGTTTTACCTCTTTAACCTTAGCTCTTATCTCAATTATGTCGTTATCGTTTATAGGTACAGGCTTTTTGTACTTAACACTAAGATTTGTTGTCATGCCCGATAACTGAAATTTTCTGGAGATTAACCAACCGCATGTTTCATCAATTAACGTAGCCTGAATTCCACCATGTAATGTGTCTGTCCATCCTTGATAATTGGTGGATGGTTTCCAGAAACATACAATATCCTCCTCATCTTCATAAAACTCCATTTTCAATCCAAAAGGATTGTGGGGGGCACATGCAAAACAGTTGTATCCGTTTCTCTCTTCCCCAATGTATGGATTTTTAATTTTCCTCATTCGTTTGCCAATTTGTATATGTTGATTATGTCTTCTTTTGTCAGTTTAATAAGACCGCCAACAGTCATAGTGTTGCCGTTTGTGCATTTGTCTGCCATCTCTTCAATTTCGGCATCGGTTACATTTCTGCCAACTAACTGCTTGATATTGATAGGCATGCCAATAGAGGTGTAGAACTTCTCCATAGCGCGGATACCCAGTTCGGCAGTCTCTTCTGCACTCTTGAAGTTGTTGGTTACACCCATTACGTTTACAGCAAAGCGTGCAAAACGGTTTATGTTCTGATGACGTGTGTAGCGTGCCCAGCTTGGCCAGATAGCTGCCAAACCTGCTCCGTGCGATACGTCGAACATACCGCTTAGTTCGTGTTCAATGTTGTGTGTAGCCCAGTCGCCATCGTTACCGCATCCTGTCAGGTCATTGTGTGCCAGACTACCGGCCCACATTATCTGTGCGCGGCTGTGGTAGTTTTCCGGTTCAGCAAGAACTATAGGAGCATGCTCCATAACGACCTTAAGTATAGCTTCTGCCACAACATTGGTAACATCCATATCGTCATCATTTGAGAAATAGCGTTCCATAGTGTGCATCATAATATCTGTAGCACCGCAGGCAGTTTGCCACTCCGGAAGTGTGAATGTGTGTTCCGGATTCATAATTGCAAACTTAGGACGCAACAGACTATCGCAGTAGTCTTTCTTTAATCCGCCATCTTCGTTTGTAATAACGCTGGCATCGCTCATTTCGCTACCGGCAGCAGGGATAGTAAGAACTACACCTACAGGGATTGCACTCTTGATTCTGTCTTCATGACGATATAGTGTCCAGACATCACCCTCATAATTTGTACCTGCTGCAATGGCTTTTGATGAATCGATGGTTGAACCGCCGCCTACTGCAACTATAAAGTCAATATTCTCCTTACGGCAGATTTCTATTCCTTCTCTTACTAGTGAAACTCTTGGGTTAGGAACAACACCGCCTAAAAGTGTATATTTTATGTTTTGTTCTTCTAATGATTTGCATATAATGTCTAACAGACCGGAGCGAACAACGCTACCACCACCATAGTGAACAAGAACGTTAGTACCTCCAAATTTTTTAACCAGTTTGCCAGCCTTGTTTTCTGACTGTTTTCCAAATTCAACTTGAGTTGGTGCGTAGTAAGTAAAATTTTTCATAATGAACAATGTTTTTTGGTTGATAATTTATCTGACTGTTATGTGAAGACACGACTGTTTCTTCTCATATTTAACATAGCATCTTTCTGCTTTCCACAAATCATATACCACCTGCATAAGTACCTGACGCATCTTTTCAGTTTCGGCTGCTTTTCCTTTTTGTGGCGTCTGGAATGTAAAGTATGATATATCTACCGTTGTGCCGTAGCAGTGGCATGAATTTTCTGATGCATTTACGTTTACCTTTCGTAACTCTTTTACAGTCTCTTCTGTTCTCAGTACGCTGGTTATGGTAATCTTGTGGTCGCTGTGATAGCCTCGGTTGTAGAGTGAATCCTGAAATGCCTTACCAATATCTTCTACCAACTTTGCTGCCTTTGGAACAAGGTATGGAACAGAGTGGGTCAGCTCTTCAACTACATAGTAGTCACAATTCTCAATCTTTACCAGATTTCTGTTGTTTTCTGCATCAGCTATAGTTATGGTCTTCTTTAATCCATTCTTCTGGGCTGCTTTGAGTTGAGTGTCGTTCAAATCGTTAAAGATCCTGTCATACTGACGGACTGGTTCCCTGCGATCTGAGTTGCGGTTTATTTCACCCTCAGTAATAAGCTGGTACAGATCGGTGCCGGCCCTGTTCAGACAACCCTGCATTCTGTATCCTCCCATAAACATAAATACTATAACGCTGAACAACAGAATCATAGCTGCGACAAAACGAAAATCGCGTATTGAATGTAGATTGAACAACGATTTTACCTTTATGCCATACCATTTAATGAATCGGCTTACATACAGCTCTATGAAAAAAGCAAAAACCGGCATAAGCGTTATGGAAATTCTGTATCCCAGCAGTTCTGCGTTGTCAAAATAGTAGAATTTTATCAGCAGCAGAATGCCAATGTAAGCAGCATAGAACAGTATTGATGCCACTGTTTTCCATATAGTGCTTTCAATTCTTCTAAGTCCGTAGTGTGTTGATGCACCAAGAAACAGGGCTGTAACCCACATTGTAATTCTTAACAATACTGGTACATTTGATTCGTCGGCTATAAACCATTTGCCAATTATATCGGCTAAAATGAACAATACAAACGATAAAAGCAGAAAGCGAATGGTTCCAGCCTTTTTTTCAATTCTCTTATTATTTTCTGACATCTTGTGTAAAAGGTGTTATTTTAGGATGCAAAGTTAATTTTTTAAAGTTTCTCTCTGTCATTATAGACTATCTTTTTGTAATTTCGCGGTCAATTATAATAACGACAATAGTTTTAAAAATAGATAATATATGAAAGAACTTGATTGGTCTAATTTGTCATTTGGATACATTAAGACAGATTGGAATGTAAGAATTTGGTACAAGGATGGTGCTTGGGGTGAAATTGAAAAATCTGATTCCGAATATATCCCTATGCACATGGCAGCAACATGTTTGCACTATGGTCAGGAAGGTTTTGAAGGTTTGAAGGCTTTCCGTGGTAAGGATGGCAAGACACGTGTGTTCCGAATGGAAGCAAATGCAGAGCGTTTGCAGAGTACATGCCGTGCAACAATGATGCCTGAACTGCCAACAGAACTGTTCTGTAAAATGGTAAAGACTGTAATTGAATTGAATAAGGATTATATCCCACCTTACGAAAGTGGTGCATCACTATATATTCGTCCATTACTTATTGGAACAGGTGCACAGGTAGGTGTACGCCCTGCTGATGAATATTTGTGCATAATGTTTGTTACACCTGTAGGTCCATATTTCAAAGGCGGATTCTCTACAAACCCATACGCACTGGTACGTTCATACGACCGTTCTGCACCATTAGGTATGGGACGCTATAAAGTGGGTGGTAACTATGCAGCAAGCCTCTGTGCAAACAAACTGGCTCACGATAAGGGCTATTGCAGTGAATTCTATCTGGATTCAAAGGAGAAGAAATATATTGATGAATGTGGTGCCGCTAACTTTATCGGCATTAAGGGAGATGTATATGTAACTCCTAAATCAGATTCCATATTGCCATCTATCACAAACCGTTCACTTATGCAACTTGCAAAGGATAATGGCATGACTGTAGAGCAGCGTCAGATTCCATTGGAAGAGTTGTCTGAAATGACAGAAGCCGGAGCTTGCGGAACAGCAGCAGTAATCTCTCCAATTGAAAGAATTGACGATATAGAGACAGGTAAATCTTATGTAATCTCAAAAGATGGCAAACCAGGACCTGTATTGACAAAGTTGTACAATCAGTTACGTGCAATACAGTATGGCGATGTAGCCGATCCTCATGGTTGGGTAACAGTTTTGGATATTTAATATGGGAAAGAATAAGTTGGCTAAATTTGCGGATATGAGAAGCTATCCGCATGTATTTGAACCTGTATGTTCATACAATAGTGCAGAACCTTTTGAAATGAAAGGCAACTGGAACAGGGACTTCTTCCATAATGACAACCCAATAGTATTGGAACTTGGTTGTGGACGTGGTGAATATACCGTAGGTTTAGCACAACTGTATCCCGACAGAAACTTTATAGGTGTAGATGTAAAAGGGGCCAGAATGTGGACCGGTGCAACACTTTCTCTGGAAAAACAGATGAACAACGTTGCATTCCTGCGTGCATCTATAGAATTGATAGAACATTTTTTTGCACCTGGCGAAGTGAGTGAGATATGGCTTACCTTCCCTGATCCACAAATGAAAAAGGCAACCAAACGATTAACATCAACATGGTTCCTGGAGCGTTACAGAAAGATACTTAAACCAAATGGTTTGATTCATCTTAAGACTGACAGCAACTTTATGTTCACATATACAACATTGAATGTGGAACATAATTCGCTCCCCGTGGAATTTAAAACCGATGACCTTTATGGCAGCGGAAATGCAGATTACATTCTCTCAATTAAAACCCATTATGAAGAGCAATGGTTAGCCCGTGGCATTACAATCAAATATATTCTCTTCCAGCTCCCTGCAGAAGGTGAACTTACAGAACCAGATGTGGAGATTGAGATGGATGAATACAGAAGTTACGGACGCAGCAAACGCAGCAGTTTAACAACCAGCAAGTAATTTTTATGGCACTATATCCCAATTTAATAAAGGAGGCTTTAAGTACAGTAAGATATCCGGGTACCGGTAAGGATATTATCTCTATGGATATGTTGGAAGACGATATCCGAATAGCCGGCGATACAGTATCTTTCTCGCTTATTTTTGAAAAGCCTTCAGATCCATTTATAAAATCGATAGTTAAGTCGGCTGAAGCGGCAATCAAGCTAAAGGCAGGACAGGATGTACAGGTTACAATAAACGTTAAAGCCAGACAGGCTGCACGTCCGGAGGTAGGCAAGATGCTTCCGGGTGTAAAGAATGTGATAGCGGTGGCTTCTGGTAAGGGTGGCGTAGGTAAATCAACTGTAGCCGCAAACTTAGCTGTGGCACTGGCTAAAGAGGGATACAGAGTGGGCTTGCTGGATGCCGATATTTTTGGACCTTCTGTACCTAAGATGTTCAACATAGAAGAGGCCCGCCCATACGCTGAGAATATTGATGGCAGAGATCTGATAATCCCAATAGAGCAGTATGGAATAAAACTTCTTTCCATTGGTTTCTTTGTGGAATCAGACCAGGCTGTTCTGTGGCGTGGAGCCATGGCAAGCAATGCCCTGAAGCAGTTGATTGCAGATGCACATTGGGGCGATCTGGACTACTTTGTTCTGGATATGCCTCCGGGTACAAGCGATATTCATCTTACTCTTGTACAGACATTGGGTATAACAGGTGCTGTTGTAGTAAGTACACCACAGGAGGTGGCACTTGCAGATGCACGCAAGGGTATAGATATGTTTACAAACGAAAAGGTCAATGTACCTGTTTTGGGCCTTGTCGAAAATATGGCATGGTTTACCCCAGCAGAACTGCCGGAGAATAAGTATTATATCTTTGGAAAGGAGGGTTGTAAACGTCTGGCGGAATCTATGAATGTTCCATTGCTGGGACAGATTCCAATTGTGCAGAGTATCTGCGAAGGTGGTGATAGCGGTAAACCGGTGGCACTGGATGGCGATACCATTGTTGGCAAGGCCTTCCGCGATTTAGCAAGATCGGTTGTTGCTGAAACCAATAAGCGTAATGACGAAAAGCCTGCAACAGAGGCTGTTAAGATGCATAGCTGATAAGATTATTTACCAGCTATAGCGTCTATTTCAACTTTAACACCCATAGGCAGTGCTGCTACCTGATAGCATACTCTTGCAGGTTTAAGTTCTGTAAAGAACTCTGCGTAAACACCATTCATGGCTGCAAAGTTTTTGATATCATCCAAAAGAACTGTTGTCTTGACAACATCAGAATAACTCAATCCCGCCTCTTTCAATATGGCTCCAATGTTCATAAGTGATTGGCGGGTTTGTTCTTCAATACTCTCTGGAGCAACTCCGGTTTCAGGATTGATAGGCAGCTGACCTGATACAAACAGTGTGCCGTTTAGTTCAATTGCCTGTGAATATGGGCCAACAGCTTTAGGCGCATCGGCAGAAACAATTACTTTCTTCATATATAAACTATTTATGCGTTACAAAAATCGCGCTTTAACGGCGCGATTTTCTCTTTCCATTATTTGATGAGTTACCGTTTCTTCCGGCACCTCTTCTTGATTTTCTTTCAGGTTCGCCAAAGAACTGACGCCAATCGTTTTGATTGAATTCACCCTGCCAATGGTCATTCTGACGTTTTGAACGTGAACCTCTCTTTGGCTTGGCAGTAGTTATGTCAAAATCTTCGAATTCATCAATAAAGTCGCCGAACTGATTCTGAGGAGCTTTTGTAGATTTTGATTTTTTTGGTAAATCTCTCTTCTCTTTACGGCTGTTATCTTTTTGTGAATTTTTCTGAGAATCTTTTCGTTGCTCCTTTTTGCCACTATTCTTCTGTGGCTTGCTGCTCTGATTCTGCGCAGACGATTCAGCCACCTCAACGTGGATTTCCCTGTTGCGAAGCTGGGTGTTATTCAGTGCAGCCAGGATAATATCTGTACATTCTGCAGGTGCTTCAAAGAATGAGAAACTATGCTTAATGTCAATACGTCCTAAGTCAATTCTCTCTTTTATGTGCTTGTTTATATGGTCAATAATGTGTACTGCCATAATCCTGTCAAGCTTTCCAAGGTTTATAAAGAAACGTGTATAACCTGCTTTTGGCTGGCGTTCCTTTCTCTTCTTCTCCTCTTTTTCAGCCTTCTCTGCAGCTTTTGCATTGACAGCCTCCAGCTCGGGAGCATCCTTGTAGTAACGCATAAAGCGACCAAACTCCATTGTTACTATTCTCTTTACAATATCCTCCTTGTCCATCCAGTCAAGACGACGGAAAATATCCGGCAGGAACTTCTCTATCTGTTCTTCGTCAACCTGTGTGCGTTCAATCTCATCGATTACCTTGTATAACTGTTTTTCGCATATCTGACGACCTGAAGGCATCTCGCCGATATTGAACTTTTTACCGATAGCTTTCTCAATAAATCTGATCTTACCCTTTTCTCTCAGGTTGATAATAGCTATAGATGTACCTTTCTTACCTGCTCTGCCTGTTCTGCCGCTGCGATGAGTATAGTTTTCGGTATCATCAGGCAGACCGTAGTTTATTACGTGAGTAAGGTTGTCAACGTCAAGACCGCGTGCTGCCACATCGGTTGCAACCAGTAGCTGAAGCTGACGTTTGCGGAACTTGTTCATTGTAAGGTCGCGCTGTGCCTGTGATAGTTCACCATGCAGTGAATCGGCATTGTAACCATCCTGCATCAGCTTATCTGCAACTTCCTGTGTCTCCAGGCGTGTTCTGCAGAAAATTATGGCGTAAATATGCGGATAGTAATCAACAATACGTTTCAGTGCCAGATACTTGTCTTTTGCATGTACCATGTAATAGACGTGATTCACGTTCTCAGAACCTTCGTTGCGGGAACCAATCACAATCTCCTGCGGGTTGTACAGGTACTTTTTGGCTATTGCACTAATCTCTTTGCTCATTGTAGCAGAGAACATCAGCATCTTGCGTTCTACAGGAACAGAAGAAAGTATCTTTTCTAGGGCTTCAGAGAAACCCATGTCAAGCATTTCATCGGCTTCGTCAAGAATAACGGCACGTATTGTGTCAAGATGTACAACACCACGTTCCATAAGGTCTATAAGACGTCCCGGAGTAGCTACTATGATGTGTGCACCACGTTTAAAGTTACGTATCTGGTTCTCTATTGATGAGCCACCATACATAGGTATTACATGAAGACCCTGTATATAGTGTGAAAAATCAGCCAAATCACTGGCTATCTGTACACAAAGTTCTCTCGTTGGGCTAAGTATCAGGAACTGTGCATCGGAACTCTCAATATCTGTCATCTGTATTATTGGAATACCAAATGCAGCAGTTTTGCCTGTTCCTGTCTGTGCCAATGCCACAACATCGCCATTACCCTCCAAAAGATAGGGGATGACCTTCTCCTGTACAGGCATAGGGTTTTCAAATCCCAACTCTTCTATCGCTTTGAGTATAGGGGCCGATACTCCAAGCTCTTCAAATGATACCATAAAAATATTATATACGTGAATATCAGTTCAGGGTGATACTCTGTTCACCTATCATTACTCCATCAACAAAGAGATATGCATTATATGTGCCGGCATACAGGAACTCTTCTACATCCCAGTACATTGTAACCTCCTGCTGTTCGCCGGTATATTCAATGTATCTCTTGGCAGAAAATTCCAAAGAGGTGTTTTCGTATTTGAATGTATCGTCTTCACTCTTCTGCAGGGTCTCACCATCAGGATTAACCAGACGCAGATATACTATCTTTTCGCCTGTCTTGGTGGTGATATTCTTTACAATGGTAAAGTTTATCTCAAATTGAGTTACATTCTTTATCTTGTTCTCCTCTTTGCCGCGTTTGTTCTTTGCTATAAGCTTGATGGCTGCCGCATCCAGTTGTGAAGCCAGAGTTACCTTCTCTTCTGCAATCTGCTTTTCAACTTTCAGATTATCAATCTGTT
>JAGCKJ010000126.1 GCA_017647575.1 Bacteroidaceae bacterium
ATAAATCGTCCTGAATCACCTTTGATCACCTTCAGCACATCTTTACAATATTATGAAATTGCTGTATAATACTTACATAATAAGAACCTATAATTCATACCATATTAAGGAGTGATCACAATGAACTTCTTCAGGATCCTTCAGTCAGTTACCGACGCTGAAACAGCAAAAGCTGCAGCCGCCGCCGCTGCCGCCGCTGAAGCAGAAAAGCCAGGAACTGCACCGGAAGTCGAAAAACCAAAAGCAAAGAAAACAAAAGCACCTTCTGCGCCTGCACCTGCACCGGCAGAAGATGCAGAAGATCTTACAGAATTACCGGACGAATCCGGGGATGATAATAAGGGGGAATAAACAATGGCTAATCAGATCTATTCATTCTTAAACACAGTCACGGCTGAAGCAATGGGTGAAACTGCGATAACTGCAGTAGATACTACAACATTAGTGTCACTGGGTGATCAGATATTAGCAAATGTACAGTCAATATCTGCATTCTACACAGCACTTGCTTCACAGATCAGCAAAACATATGCACTTTACCGTACTTTAGAACCGAAGCGCTTAGGTTTCGAAAGATCACCTGTCGAATTCGGCGCTATTCTGCGTACACTGGAAGTTAAGAAAATCGCGCGCAGTAAAGCAAATGAATCCTGGGATAATACGAATCCTATCACTGACGTAGTTGAACAGGATACAACTGATGTGATCTGCACTTACTTTGCTAACCGCGGAACATGGGCAATTGATACGAAGGTAATATACGATTATCAGCTTAAGGAAGCATTCACCGACGCTGCGTCAATGGCTGCCTTCATCGATCTTGTATTCCAGGATATGTACAATGCAATGGAACAGAATATCAGAAACTGTGAGAATACAACAGAAGCGACTGCAATAACTCTCTGCGCAGGTCATGAACTTGACACTAACTGTTGCATTAACGTCCTTAAAGCATACAACGAAGCATTCAATAAAACACTTGCTTCTTCAGCTGCGCTTACAGATCCTGACTTCCTGCGTTATGCAGCTGCAGAAATCAAGAAGCATAAGAAATACATGGAAGATCCTTCTGTTCTTTATAATATCAGCGGCTGTGAACGCTGGACACCTTCCGATGATCTTCAGCTTCATGTTCTTGAACAGTTCGCAGCCAACACAGCAACATACCTGCAGTCCAGTACCTTCCATGATGAACTTGTAAAACTTCCTTCATATAGGGAACGCAGCTTCTGGCAGGGAGTCGGAACAGGATCAACTGAAGACAGATCAAAAGTAAGCATCACCAGATCAGATGATCCGCTTAATCCTGTTACAGTAACACTCAACGGTGTAATAGCTTTCGCTTTCGATCGTGATGCTATTGGTATCATGATAGACTATATCAGAACACGTTCTGACTATAAAGCTAAGTATGAGCATACAGAATACTATCATAAAGCTGACTGGGGATCTTTCGTAAGACCAACGCAGCAGATGTGTGTTTTCTACATCGATGATTATTCACCGGTGACAGTACCGGCTGCAGATGTAAGCAACTGGGCTAATGTATACAGCAACTACTATACAAAAGCTTCAGACGGTACTTACAGCGGTGCTACATCTACTTACAGTGCAACTACACAGTACTATAAGAAAGTAAACTGATATAATCTTTATCCCTTAACAATAAAACAAAAGAGGCGTGATAAATTCTATCACGCTTCTTCTGTATAAGGAGTGATAATATGTTTTTAAATGATTATGATATACCGATGCACCTGAAACCGCAGTCAACATCTTACAAAGTATTCTACGACTACAGAGTTAATGAACTTCTGGAATACCTGATGCAGCTGTTCACCTGGCACGGGCTTCCGGAAAGCATACCAGCACATGAGCCTGATCTGTATCTTTATCTATACGGGCGCGCAGGATTCAACAGAAGCAAGCTGACCGGTGAACTGATAACAGTAATACCGCAGTTATCCGGCTGCACTGACTACTACGATGAATTCAAACATTACACATGGGCTACACCACTGCAGGGCGGTCGATGCTATATTGATTACAACGGTGTACTGGTATCAAATACAATGCTTCACAATGGCTGTTACCCTCTTATTCACTGTACAGCTGCAAAACTTGCGCATCTTGACACAACTATAATATGTGCTGCAGTCAATCAGCGTGATACAGTAGCAGTCACTGCTATTAATCAGAAGTTCGCAAACGATGCGAAGCAGTACCAGCGTCAGAAATATAACGGTGTTCCTTCCTTCGTAGTTGACAAAGGATTCACAACGCTTGACTTCAGGGATCTTAAAAGCAGTTCAGTGATCAATATCAGAGAATACGCAGATACCCAGCAGCTGATCATGACTGAATTCTGGGAAGCAATTGGTGTTTCAAAAACAGTCGAGAAGCGTGAACGACTGATCACCAGTGAAACGAATACGAACAGACAGCTTCTTAAGCTTAATATACGTAACATGTACAACAGCAGACTTGAAGGTGTGAAAAAGATAAATGATATCTTCGGAACGTCAATAAAAGTTGAATGCAATGTTGACATAGCAGATGAAGATGTTATTGAAGAAGCACCGGATCAGATGAAGGAAGGTGAAGAAGATGATCAGAAAAGCCTGGACAAAGAAAATTAATGATATGTTCATCGGTGAAGATTTCACTGACTGGATCAACACTATGAATATAGGCGGCACATGGGTATCACTTGACAAGCTTACGCAGATAGACTGGATCTTAAAAATAGAATACCGTGATAAATATTTAGCTGAAGAATATCAGAACATGGATAATTCTGATATTTCAACATATGTTGAAAAATTTCTGTCAAATAAAGCTGCAGTCCTTGACAAGCTGTATGCTACAACTATTGCTGAATATAATCCGATAGAAAATTACAACATGACAGAAGAAGGAACTGACAGCGGTGAAAGTTCTGCATCTGCTTCAAACAGTAACAGTTCTACTTCATATAATGATTCTACACCAAATCTGACTGACAGTTCTGAAAGTTCCAGCGGTGCGGAAAGCAGTAGTTCACATTCTTTGACACGTTCAGGAAATATTGGTATTACGACTACACAGCAGATGCTTATGCAGGAACGCGAAGTGGCTGCTTTTGACTTTCTTCACTACGTAGCAGAACTGATCATTGAAAACTTCACGCAGTCGCTTTATGATCCTAACAGTGAGGTGTTAACTTATGACAGTTACTTTATATAACTGCACTTCAGCTTCGAATGTGCTGAATAAAAACATGACAAAAGTGCAGGACAATATCACTGCTACAGCTAAAGGTGTTATTGACGTTGACCGTCCTGCCCTGCTTCTTGATTACAGCAGTGTAGATTTCAATTACATGTTCATTCAGGAATTTGGCAGGTTCTACTATGTTACATCCCGTGCACTTATGCCAGGACAGCATATAATGATTAACGGTGAATCAGATCCACTTGAATCCTTCAAAGCAGGTGTGAAGGATCTTGATGTGCTGGCAGTCAGAAATGAAGACGTTAATAAATGGAATAAGCATATATCAGATCCGCTTATGGTGACTGTATGCAAACGTGAAACACATGGCTATAAATTCGGACAGATGCAGGATGTAGCTGCAGTCACTGATGCATCTTATATAATAGGGGTGATTTAATGGCTATTGCAACAGATATAGAAGTGAACTGGTACGGTACTGTTGATAATACTAATAAGATAGGTCTAAGTAAGACACTTAACCAGTTAGCAGTTAATATATTTGATGATGCTGATTATTTAGTCGGATTTACAAATAAGGCTTTAAAACTTGTTAAAGAAAGTGACAGTTACCCACATAGTATATCGCCTGATGCTAATGATGTAGCTTTTTACATTGATCCAAATAGCGGTCAGGGATATACTCTTAACGGCATGAATTATCCTGATGGTGTTTATTATAGAACACTGTTATTTGCAGCACCTTCGGGCTGGTCATGGGGATGGGATAGTAACTTAAGAAGCAATAATACTGATTTGCGTATTATAACAAAGCTTGATTTATCGAAAAATAAAGCATATTTCAATACTGAAAGTACTACTAAGAGTGATAGAATTGATACAGGTACGATAACAGTAAAAGAGTCTTTAGAGGGTACATCTTCAACTGGTACTTTCGATGTTAATAATGTCAATTATTACATAGTATGCGGAGATGTATATAAAACTGATAACGGTTATTATATCAAATTTCCCCATTACATTGACAACCTGTATGATAACTGGAATGCAACATATGGAGAAGGTGCTGCAGCTAACTTCAATTATGATACAAACAGTATAAAGATGTTCAGTGCATCACCAGCTGTATTTGCTAATAATTTATGGTACATCCGTATTGACAGCAGCGGAAATCCTGATACATATGATCTTAACACATGGGTCAACCATGAATTAGAAGTAGCTCCGGATGCTGATAATGAAGATATTAAATTATTCGGGTCTTATTTCATCTATAGTCCGTATTACTGGCGTATTGGCTATACTATGTCTATAGAATACTGGCTTTACACTTGCGCTTGTTACGGTATGTTCTTTGAGTGGAACGGAACAGCTTTAAAACCAATTATTGAGAATGGGGAAGTAAAAGGTTATACTGATGATATGTCAATACCTTCTGATATTGATAACTGGACAGATATAACAGGTCATAACATATCACCAACACCGCCGGTTCCGCCAGCACCGACAGGTGACAATATCGATGATATGAACATGAATTCACTATGGGCAATGAGCAGTGATGCAGGTTTCGCACGTTATTTTCTTCTGTCACATAATCAGCTGGCTTCACTTATGACCTGGCTTTCTGATACTACTTTCCCTGATGGCTATGACCCTTATGCATATATTCTTTCACTTCTGCAGTTCCCGTTGAAATTATCACCTTCCTGGTGCATGCCGCGGACACCTGCAGGACACATTGTAATAGGCGGTGAAGATACCGGAATAACAGCTTCACTTATAGCTAATGAAAAATCATGGGTTGGTGCAGGTACTTATGATGTTCCTGAATTAAACGGAAACTTTCTTGATTATGATCCTTATACGCAGTATGAATTATATATCCCGTGCTGCGGATGGGTATCACTTCCGGATATTGTATGCGGCAGAAAAATAGCTGTCAAGATCAACTATGATCTGACAACTGCATCTATCATCGGAAATGTCTATGTAGAAATTGACGGGAAGCAGATGATAGTCGCATCAAAATCCGGCATGATGGGACGTGAAACTATAGTAACCGGTGAAGCGCAGGGTGTAAGATCAGCGCAGATAACATCCGCTTTACTTAGTGCCGGAACCGGTGCACTGAATGTTGCAACCGGTGCTATGTCAGGAAATGCAGTTGCTGCAGTATCCGGCGGATATAATATAGTAGCAGGACTTGCGCAGGCAAATATTGCTGCCAACAGTGCATATACGCGAACAATAGGATCAACGGGCGGACGTGCTTTATTATGTCAGTTCGATCAGTGTTATCTGAAGATATGTACAACGCGCGCAGATATTCCTTTAAATTACGGACACACCTGCGGTTATGTATGCAATGTAAGCGGCAAAGTTTCAGACTTTACCGGCTACACTGTATTTGATAATGTAGATGTCAGTGGTATAGGAAAAGCGACTGACAGAGAGAAGAAGCTGATCAAGCAGATCCTTGAATCCGGTGTTATAATTAACCCTTCAGAAGAATAATTATAAAAGGTGTACAGTTTTCATGCTGTGCACCTTATTTTTATTTATTTTCGTAGTTGACTATTGACAAATGAAAAAGAGTGTGCTATTATAAAAGTGCAGTCAATCAGTTGTGATGTGACGATGTGAAACCTGCAGGCAAGTGAGGATCAGCTTAAACTGCAGGGCGGAAGTTCAGCTGCAGCAGGCTTATGCTAAAACAAAGCAGGTGCTGATATATCACCGGATCACATATATCAATATAATAGAAGAAGGTGATCATTTGAATGATGTTACACGCAGATACAAGAAAGAAATGCAGAAGCGTGTCATTATCAACCTGAAGAAGACTGACTTCAACCGCTGGACTTCATACGCTGCAGTCAAGTCAGAACCACTTGCTACAATGATCCGAAAAGCAGTTGAAAAAGAAATATCTGAAATGGAAGATTCTTTTGATACGGGTATTGAAGATCTGTATGAAATGCAGGAGAAGATAAGAAAAGAGGTGAAATGCTGATAATATCAGACGAATGTATTTAATAGTTTAATAGTAATTGAAGGGATGAAGATTATGATATTAAAGGTATACGATAAAAGCGAAGGATGTTCACTGATCTGCGAAGTAAAGGATGTTAATGACTTCGCAATAAGAAAATATGATGAATCCTGGGTGCTGGATGTTGACTACTTCGATGAAGGTATTGAACAGGATATAAGTGACAGCATGATCCTTTGTAAAGCTTCCGGTGATGATGCGTGGAAGGATCTTCTGATCACAAAGCTTGATGAAGATCACTTTGATGTAATGAGTTCTTCTGATATGCTTAAGAAGATTTCTGAAGACCTGGCTGAATCATTTAAGGCAGAACATGAAAAGTACCTTGAAGAACATGCTGAATTAAGATGCACTTATCTGATCAGGGATGACACCGGTGTTATTGAATGGGGCGGTGAAGGACTTAAGGAAGCATGTGAACAGCTTTCACTTATTCAGAAAAGTCAGCCATATGCTTTCTTCAGGTTATGGAAGTACAACAGAATAAAGAAGTGTTACATGGTGATGCGATGAAAAAGAAAATAACAAACGATAAATGTGAAAACTTCATCAACGGTAACTGCAGCTATGACTGCCCTAATGCTAAATTAGAAACAGCTTGCGACAGATACGATCTTGATCCTTCAGACTTCGGAATGGAACGCATAGAGTGTAAAGAATGCATCTACTGGGATGATAACTGCACATGTGAAGACTGCTGGGTTCAGTTTGATCCTGAATACTGTCCGAAGCCAAAGAAGCCGGAAAAGAGGTGAAATGAATGATCTACTTCGAAGTATCACAGAAAAACAAGTTTTCGCAGTCGGTCTGCACACTGCCGGCATGTGAACCAATTTCACACAGTGAACTTGAACAGGTGCATGCTCATTCAGGCATTTTATATAAGAACTATCATAATGCAAAAATAGCAGCATGCAGTGTGTGCTCATTCTTCAGAGACTACTATAAAATTCCTTATAAGTTCTATGTATGTTTTTACGACGAAGATCACACATTCTTATTCTCAGACGAATTATAATTATTTGCTGACCTATCGGCGAAACGGGGGGAAAGAAGGAATTAATCATGGCACTTACAAGATTTAACAAAGGCGGCGTCAGATTTGACATTGACATGGAAGGCATGGAAAGTCACAAAGCTTCCGAAGTTTACAAAGAAATAGGTGAAGCACCGCTTCTTATGCGTGCGGTACTTATCAATAAGGATGCTGGTTACGGTCAGACTGTTACAGTAGTAACAACGAATTCTGTGATCTTCTTCGGAAAGTGCAATGTAGAAACTGCGCAGCAGATCAGAGAAGATCCTGAAGCAGTCGCAGAACTCAATGAAAAGGGTGCTTACTTCAGAATCAAGGAATTCACTGCTAAGAATCCAAAGAACGGTAAGCCGTTTTCGAATAAAGGATACAGTTTCGAGTTCCTTGAAGAAAGTGAATATCCGCAGGAACTTAAAGATGATGATCCGATGTTCAGATTCTGATTAATATAGTGCTTCAGACGCTATTATATAGAATATTTCTGTATATAGCGTCTGATATTATTTATGGGGGTTCTTATTATGGCAAAGAAGAAAAACACGGTAAAGATCAAAACAGCGTCTGTTAACAAAGCATTATCTGCTATGAAGGAATATACAGCAAATGTTGCTTCAGGTGCTGAACTTAACTATGATCCTTTTAACGAAGCGTTAAGCGAATTAAAACAGTTCCTTAACAAGGACGGTACTGTGTCAAAGTCAAAAACCAGGAGTAAAAAAGCTAAAGCGGCACTTAATGAAGCGGCTGCGAATGTTCTTGACCTTGGAAGCAGTAAAAGGAAAAGAAAAAGAAATAAAAAGAATTATCAGATAGGTCAGGCTGCAGATGTTCTTTCCCAGAAGAAATTCAGCGGTGATATGAGCGCAGCGTCTACTGCAGCGCAGGTGTTCTATTCGAAAACCTGGGATAAGATCAGCAAGAATATCAATTCAGATTTTATCATTACTCTTTCAGAAGCAGGTTTTAACATGAATCAGATCTTCGATATAGCAAAGTACATGAATAAAGAAATCGAAAAAAAAAGACCTGAAGAACTTAAAAAGTTCGTAAGTGAAGACGAAGCTTCGCTTTTCGTTTCACATGTTGCTAACCTGCATGAACTCTTTCCGGAAATGACTGCAGATGATGCTATAGCAATAGCTGACAGAATGACAGAGTATGGCTTTGATAATTACGAATATGAAGCTTCACAATGGGGGTATCCTAAACAGTGATCCACTGGAAAGATTATGACGGTTACTACAGATGCACATCTGATACTATATTTACATGTGATACTGAAACTTCATCGTACTGGATCTTACCGGACGGACGTATAACAGGATACTGTGAAGAATTCACGAATGAAGAATACAATAACATGCCGTGCGGTGCTGTCGTTTATATCTGGATGATAGGCATTGACGATGATGTTATTTACGGGCGTGAACTGCGTGAACTTCCTGAATGCATTAAGCTGATCCGTGAACACGTCAGTGATGATATTATTATTTATGTTCATAACCTGGCTTATGACTTTCAGTTCTTCAGGAATGTATTTGACTTTACCGATGTTTTTGCCAGGACACAAAGAAAGCCGATGTATGCACGGGCAGCCGGTTGTGAATTCAGATGCTCATACATGCTTACACGATTATCACTTGACAGCTGGGGAAAGCAGCTGAATCTTGAAGCGAAGAAGCAGACAGGACTTCTTGATTATCATGTACTGCGTTCACCTAAGTCAAAATTATCTGAAGATGATCTGATCTACTGCGAAGCTGATATTAAAACAATGTATTACGGCTTAAGACGCTATAAGATGAAGTACGGATCTGTAAAGGATATTGTGCTTACTCAGACAGGTGAAGTCAGGAAGCCGGTGAAGCAGATGTTTTCTAAAAACAATGGTTATCACTTTAAAATAACGCATCTGCAGCCGTTTGATTTTGAAGAATATAAACGGATGAAAGCTTCCTTCTGGGGCGGTGATACTCATACAAACCGCAGAAATGCATGTAAGAAGCATAAACATGTAGGATCTTTCGATAAAACCAGTGATTATCCATATCAGATGTGCGCTGAAAAATTCCCGATGACAAGATTCATGAAAACGTCAACTGATCTGCGCTTCATGAAGCCGGATGTATATGCATATATTATAATGCTGGAACTCATCGGTGTTAAAAGTAAATGTTCAACTACTTATATTTCAAAGTCGCATACTGCGCTTGCAGATCCCGGCTGGAAAGTTAATTTAGATAAGATCTATGATACAAAAACGAAGAAGCTTCGCAGAATTCCTAAGAAAAGAAAGAAACTTGTATGTGATAACGGTCGAATAATTGACTGTGAAAAGGTTGTTCTGACTATTACTGAACAGGATCTTGATATTATTAAGCGATGCTATGATATTAAGGAACTGAAAGTCATTGCAGTTTGGCGTTCCAGGAAAGATTATCTTCCGAAGTGCTACATTGAATTTATACTGGATCTTTATGAAAAGAAGACACAGCTTAAAGGTGAGAAGGATTTTCTTGATCTTTACATGCAAAGCAAACAGTTTCTGAATAGTCTTTTCGGAATGATGGTAACTGACATACTAATGCCCGATATTGGCTTTAAGGATAATACCTGGCTTGAAGTCGCAGATCTGACTGATAAACAGATCGATGATAAACTTGAAGAACTGCAGAAGAAATTCTTTAAGAATGACCTTGCTTATCAGTGGGGTATCTGGGTTACTGCTTATGCACGCCGTGAACTTCTTGAAGCTGTTCTTCATGTAGCTGATGATGAATGTTATCATGATACCGATTCTGTGAAGATGCTTCACTACTGGAAATACTTTGACTACTTCAAAGAAAAAGATGCTGAAATGGACGCTAAATTAAAAGCTATGTGTGATTATTATGATATAGACTTCGAAAGAACACGTCCGCGAAAGGATAACGGCAAAGGTGAAGCTGTTCCACTGGGGCACTGGGATTTTGAAGCAGTGTACAGAGAAGCGAAGTTTGAAGGTGCAAAAAAGTATTGCTATAATTTAGCGTCTGCACCGTATGAATGCTATGATAAGAAGAAAAAGAAATTTGTGCACATGCATAATATTCATATAACAGTTGCTGGTGTTCCGAAAGCTGCAGCTTCACAGTTAAGAAGTATTAATGAATTTAAGGATGGGCTTGAATTTGACAGGGAAACATGCGGAAAGAAGCTTCTTATTTATCTTGACGGTAATAATGCATGTATTACGCTTCCTGACGGCTATGAAGTTAAAGACAAGTACGCTGTATGTATGCGTAATAACGGGTATACACTGGGTATTACAGATGAATATGCTACTGTTATCGGCGTGATAAATGACGCTAAAGGAATTATCAGATTTAATGTTGCTTAAGGAAGTGAAATTGATGAAAGCTGAATACATAAAGAAAGCTGCACACTGTTTCAGAACAGATGAAGAAACAATTGAAAAATTTATTCATGATTTTTTCGCAGCACCGGATATTATTGCTGCGCTGGAAGTTCGTGATAATTTCATCGAAGCTCATATACGCAGTACAACACCGGAAGAAGTTGACGATTTTCTGCTTTATTTACGTGATAGATTAAGTAACAAAGGAGAAGACAATGGGACTTGACAGAACAGGTTATTACACTACTAATGATATACGAAAGAAGAAAGCACAGTATAATATAATCCTGGGTGAACGTTCACCGGGTAAATCTTATGCTGTCAAGCGTGATGCGCTGAAGCGTGCTTACAAAGAAAATAAGCCTACTTTCATTGTGATCAGACGCTATGAAGAAGACGTGAAAAATAATTATATTCAGAATTACTTCGCGGATAACTCGACTACTGAAGGAAATGACGGTGAAGTGTTTACTATTACCGACGGTGAATATGAATCTGTTTATGTGTATCAGTCGAAGATCTACTTCGCAAACAGGGATCCGGAAAGCGGACGAATGGTTCCAGGGCTTCACATCGGCTATGTTATGGCATTGTCTGCAGATGAAAGATATAAATCGCAGCAGTTCCCGACAGTTTCAGATATTATCTTCGAAGAATTTGTCACACGAAAAATGTATCTGAAGGATGAAACGATCAGATTAATGAATCTTATTTCAACTATAGCGCGTAAAAGAGAAGTATCTGTATGGATGATCGCTAATTCCATATCACGTGTGTGTCCATATTTTACTGACTGGGGACTGCGTAACATCCCGAAGATGAAAGAAGGAACTATTGATATTTATACAGTAGAAAATACGAAAATTGCAGTTGAAATGTGTCCTTCCAGAAAGCTTAAAAGCAAAATGTTTTTCGGTCAGGCGGCTAAGTCGATTCAGGGCGGTCAGTGGGAGACTGATATTTTGCCGGGGCTGCCGGGTGATTATGAAGATTATGAGAAGCTTTATGAAATGTATCTTGAAGGTGAAGGGTTCATATTCAAGCTGGAACTGCTCATGGACGAAGATGCTGAATGCGTGATATATGTTTACCCGTTTACAAAGAGTGTTAAGCCGGAACTGCCGGTTATCACAGATGAATTCAGTGTATCTTCAATGAAGCGTCCTTATCTTCGAAGAAATATTGCACCTGAAGCAAAGATCAGTGACCTGTTCCAGCAGAAGAAGATCTGCTTTTCTTCTAATCTATGCGGCACTGATTTCTACGCGGTACACAGAAATATGAAGGGAGGATTAATTGCACGATGAAAGTAAAGTGTGAGTATATCAAAGAAGGTGCACGGACAGTTGAAACCTGGTACTTCTGCACTATGATCAGGTATGATCCGGTGCATGTGCTTCTGCAGTTCGATTCACAGAATGTTTATCTGCCTACTGCGCAGATACTGCAGATCACTGTTGAAGCTGATCCGGATACACTTATATTTTGACAGTGACGGCAAGTGATAGTATAATATAATCAGATCTTATCAAAGATCATCTTAATTTAATCATGATAAAGGAAGCATCTGCGGAAGTAGTGTCACGCAGGTGCTTCTTTTATTATGCTGATGAATTTACAGTATTATACAGCAATTTCATAATATTGTCAAGATGTGCTGAAGGTGATCAAAGG
>JAGCKJ010000127.1 GCA_017647575.1 Bacteroidaceae bacterium
CAGGAGTAGGAGGCAGTTTGCTGATAATAGGATCTGCTGCAGGTGTAGTAGCTATGGGGTTGGAAAAGTTGGATTTTATGTGGTATATGAAGAAAGTTACACTCAACGCCTTTTTAGGTTATTTAGCCGGTGTTATGGTTATCTTTGTGGAATCCTTGATATTTATGTGACGAAAAAAGTCTATATTTGCCATAGAATGTAAATTAGGAACGATGAGGGTAGTATATATACTTGTTTTTTGTCTTTTGTCTATGCACTCCGTGGCTCAAATGCCATTGGTAAGACCATTTGCAGTGTTGCAGGATGTGGATGCAGAGGTAGATACTATCTATACGGGCGATGCGGCTTCGGAATCGTATGAAGCTCCATTACAGGCGCTCTTCAATGCGGGTGTAAACAGTGTGTCAGACGATGTTGTGGTTTTTGCAGAATGGCGTGTGGACAGAAGCTTTATGCAGGACGGAAAGCAGAAGACAGAAGTCTATCTGAAACGTCAGAATTTAGAGACTGAATATACATTTAATGATTATGGTACATTTACCGTTCATTTTGCATATTCATATCGCCATAAGGATAGTACAAATACTGTTCAGGGTGAAGATATACAGCCAATTACCTTTTCTATAGATGATTCTGAAATGACAGTTCCTAATGCTTTTTCTCCCAATGGTGATGGCGTGAATGATCTGTTTAAGGTAGAAGTACACTCTATAGTGAGCTTCAAAATGTCAATTTTTAATCGTTGGGGACAGTTGATTGTTTCCGGCGATGAAAAGAGTCTGGAATACGAAGGCGATGTGGATGGCGGATACTATATCTGTTGGGATGGCACACATAATGGAGAGACAGTATCAAATGGTGTCTATTATATCCGTATTGATGCGGTTGGCGCAGGCGGAAAGAGATATACCCGTCGTTCTGATATTAATGTTATGTTGGGCTTAGGAAGGGAATAGTATGGAATCGGACAAGATAAGCGTTATAGGGGCCAGGTCTAATAACCTGAAGAATATATCGGTAGATATTCCATCAAAATCCCTGACAGTAATAACAGGTTTGAGTGGCAGCGGAAAATCGTCGCTGGCATTCGATACGATATTTGCTGAAGGTCAGCGCAGATATCTGGAGACATTCTCTGCTTACGCCAGAAATTTTATGGGTAATCTGCAACGTCCCGATGTGGATAAGATAAGTGGATTGAGTCCTGTAATATCTATAGAACAAAAGACAACCAATAAAAATCCGCGTTCCACAGTAGGAACAACCACAGAGGTTTATGACTATCTGCGTCTGTTGTTTGCACGTGCGGGCGAAGCCTATTCATATCTGTCTGGCAGGAAGATGATAAAGTTTACAGAAGATCAGGTGCTGGATCTTATTGTGAATGAATATAACGGGCAGAAAATCTATATTTTGGCACCATTGGTGCGCAACCGTAAGGGACATTATGCTGAACTTTTTGAGAGTATCCGCAGAAAGGGGTATCTGAATGTTCGCATAGATGGTGAATTGCGTGAAGTAAAGGTCGGCATGAAACTTGACCGTTACAAGAATCACACTATAGAGGTGGTGATTGAAAAGCTTGTGGTGAATGAGCGTTACCATCAGCGTCTGGTGGAGAGTGTTCGCCTGGCAATGAAACAGGGTGATGGGCTGATGTCTATACTCTCTTTCCCCAGTGATGCAAATCAGATTCCGGGACTTCCTGTTCAGGGTGTAGTAAAGTACTACAGCAAGCAGCTGATGTGTCCTGAAACAGGTCTTTCATACAAAGAGCCGGCTCCGCACAACTTCTCCTTTAACTCGCCTCATGGATTTTGTCATAAATGTAAAGGTCTGGGCTATGTTTCCCAGGTAGATGCCGATAAGGTATTCCCTGATAGAACAATCTCTGTCAGAAAAGGGGCTATAGCTCCATTGGGCCCATATAAGAATACGCTTATATTCAGACAGATAGCGGCATTGCTGCAGAAGTATGATTTTACTCTTGATACTCCATTTAATGAACTTACCGAAGATGTTGTAGATGAACTTTTAAATGGTTCTGACGAACGTATAAAGGTGCGGATTACCGGCATTAACAGTGAAGAGGATGCTGTCTTTATGGATTATGAAGGCATAGCCAAGTATATCCGCTCTCTGCAACAGCAGAAGGATATTTCTGCTGCAGAACAGAAGTGGGTAGATCAGTTTGCCGTTACCAGGGTGTGTCCAGAGTGCAACGGTGCAAGATTGAATAAGGAGGCGCTTCACTTTAGGATAGCCGATAAGAATATTTATCAGTTGGCTACAATGGATATTGCCGAACTCTACGATTGGACGTTGAATGTAGATGAAAAACTTTCTGAAAAACAACGTGCCATAGCTGTGGAGATTCTTAAGGAGATACGTATCAGGTTAAAGTTTATGTTGGACGTGGGATTGGATTATCTCTCTCTTAACAGACCATCAGAAACGCTTTCCGGTGGCGAAGAGCAACGTATCAGACTGGCTACTCAGATAGGCTCCAAACTGGTTAATGTCCTCTATATCCTGGATGAGCCAAGTATCGGTCTGCATCAGCGTGATAACAGAAGGTTGATAGATTCATTAAAGTCTCTTAGGGATGTAGGCAATACTGTTGTTGTGGTTGAACACGACAAGGATATGATGCTGGCAGCCGACTGGGTTATAGATTTAGGACCATTTGCAGGACGAAAGGGTGGTGAAGTGGTCTTCTCCGGTACTCCGCAGGAGATGCTGAATGGTGATACGCTGACAGCAAAATATCTGAATGGTAAACTGAATACAGCGCCAAAGGAGATGATTCGCCGTGCAGGTACAGGCAAGTCAATAAAACTGTCAGGTTGTACAGGCAATAACTTAAAGAATGTAGATCTGGAACTGCCGCTTGGTAAACTTATATGTGTTACAGGTGTGTCAGGCAGTGGAAAATCATCTTTGATAAAAGAGACTCTGCAACCTATATTGTCAAAGCATTTTTATCGTTCTCTAAAAGAGCCGTTACCATATCAGAAGATAGAGGGTATTGAACTGATTGATAAGATAATAGATGTGGATCAGTCGCCTTTGGGAAGAACTCCGCGTTCAAATCCTGCTACATATACAGGTCTCTTCAGTGATATAAGAAATCTGTTTGTGGAGTTGCCTGAGGCAAAGATCAGAGCATACAAGGCCGGCCGTTTTTCCTTCAATGTAAAAGGCGGTAGATGCGAAACATGTTCAGGTAATGGATATAAAACCATAGAAATGAATTTTTTGCCGGATGTTATGGTGCCCTGCGAAGTGTGTCATGGTAAGCGTTACAATCGTGAAACTCTGGAGGTGCGCTATAAGGGTAAATCTATTGCAGATATACTTGATATGACTATCAATATGGCAGTGGATTTCTTTGAAAATGTTCCGGTTATATTGAACAAAATAAAGGTTCTGCAGGACGTTGGTCTGGGTTATTTGAAGCTGGGACAGCCATCTACCACCATATCAGGTGGAGAAAGTCAGCGTGTTAAACTTGCTACTGAACTTGCAAAGCGCGATACAGGAAATACTTTGTATATACTGGACGAACCAACTACAGGTTTGCATTTTGAAGATATCCGTGTTCTGATGAATGTTCTGAACAGGCTGGTGGATAAGGGCAATACTGTGGTTGTGATTGAACATAATCTGGATGTTATAAAACAGGCAGACTGGGTAATAGATATGGGCCCTGAAGGTGGTCGCGGCGGAGGTCAGCTGCTTATGCAAGGCACCCCGGAGCAGGTGGCTGCTTCCGGAGTGGGCTTTACCTCTGAATTTATAGCAGAAGAACTTAATCAGGTATAGACAGGATGGCTTCAAGAGCAGGTTTTGCAGAATAATCCCTGTTGAACAACAGTGGGTAGTTTGTTCTGTTTGGAATAGGGTAGTCATTCTTCCATGACATACTGTCGTGCAGTCCCCAGAATGTTACTCTGTCTATCTTGTCGCGTTTGTCGTAGAATATCTGCAGTAGTTCTTTGTATCTGGCGGTAAGTTGTGTCTGAACATCTTCTGGCAATCCATCTTTATATGGGTCAAAGAATATTTCAAACTCCTCTAACTGGAATTGTGATTCCTGCATGGATTTTCCAATAATCTGTCCCTCTTTGGTAAGTGGCAGTACATCCATATCCATTTCTGTAATCATCACCTTAACTCCAAGTGCGGCAAAAGTATCGATTGCAGCTGTTATGTATTCGTTCTTTGGGAAATTCAGTCCCCAGTGTGCCTGAATACCTATACCATCTATGCGTACTCCATTCTTTTGCAACATTCTTACCATTCGTGCTATTCCGTCACGTTTTTCCGGACGCCATGCGTTAAAGTCGTTGTAGTAAAGTTCTGTGCCTGGAGCGTATTGCTCTGCAAATCTGAAGGCATTCAGAACAACTGCATCGCCATCGCCACCAAAACTGTTTACCCAGGTGGTTGGACGGTATGAACCATCATTGTCTATAATTTCATTTACTACATCCCATGCATCAATCTTGCCATTATAGCGGGTTACTACCTTCTCTATATATTCGCGCATGGTCTCTATCATCTGCTCTTTGGTTTTTGCAGTGCCGTCTTCGTTGTTAAAGAAGAATGACGGAGTCTGGTTGTGCCATACAAGTGTATGTCCTAAAATGTGCATATTGTTATCCAGACCAAACTGAACATATCTGTCTGCCGGTCCAAAGTTCCAGACTCCCGGACGTGGATGTATGGTTTCTGCTTTTAGTTCGTTTTCGGGCGAAATTGCATTGAAATGGTGTAGCAACAGCGCATTTGCTATACTGTCTCTGCCACTTGCTATGCGTTGGTTTATTGCACAACCCACCTTAAATGCATCGGCATACGCCTGGTGTAGTGATTTATTACTCTCCTGCTTGTTGGTGTTACAGGCGCAAAGTCCAATTGTTAGTGCTGCTCCCAGCAACAGATGTTTTTTCTTCATTGTAGTTATGTTTGTTTGATGCAAATATAGCCTATTATGAATAAATATCAATAGATATAGTAAGACAAAATGACAGATAAATACCTGATATACATGACAA
Organism: Bacteroidaceae bacterium; assembly: GCA_017647575.1. GTDB lineage: Bacteria > Bacteroidota > Bacteroidia > Bacteroidales > Bacteroidaceae > Colenecus. Next base: position 5,061 of record JAGCKJ010000127.1, read on the forward strand.
TATGACGTAATTTTATAGTTGGTTCCCATTTTGATTGAACTATTCAGAGGATTTTTAAATATGGAGAAGCTATGAACAACAAAAATGGAAACAGAGAATTTCTTGACAGATTTGCAATAAATCTGAACGAGAGAGCTAAACAGGCAAAATTGGACCCTGTTATAGGACGCGATGACGAGATACGCCGTGTGTTACAGATATTAAGCCGCAGAACAAAGAACAATCCTATACTAATAGGTGAACCCGGAACAGGTAAAACTGCTATTGTAGAGGGATTGGCACAACGTATTCAGCGTGGTGATGTACCGGAAAACCTGAAGAGAAAAACTCTTTATTCACTCGATATGGGTGCACTTGTGGCGGGTGCTAAATATAAGGGAGAATTTGAAGAGCGTCTGAAGGGTGTAATAAATGAGGTGATACAGTCAGACGGTGATTTCATTCTCTTTATAGATGAAATCCATACATTGGTTGGCGCAGGTGCAGGCGAAGGTGCTATGGATGCTGCCAATATTCTGAAACCTGCTTTAGCCCGTGGCGAACTGCGTGCTGTAGGTGCTACTACACTCAATGAATATCAGAAGTATTTTGAAAGAGATAAAGCGCTTGAACGTCGTTTTCAGATGGTAATGGTAGATGAACCGGATGAGATGAGTTCAATATCAATTTTGCGTGGTATCAAGGAGCGTTATGAAAGTCATCATAAGGTTCGTATTATGGATGAAGCAATAATTGCTGCAGTGGAATTATCGTCCAGATATATAACGGAGCGTTTTCTGCCGGATAAGGCCATAGACCTGATGGATGAAGCGGCTGCAAAGTTGCGCATGGAGCGAGACTCTGTGCCTGAAGAGCTTGATGAAACCACGCGCCGTTTGCGTCAGCTGGAGATAGAACGCGCTGCAATAAAACGTGAAAAGGATGATGTTAAGCTTAAGGATCTTAGTCTGCAGATAGAACAGCTTCATAAGCAGGAAACTGAATTACGTTCCAAATGGGAGGCAGAAAAGAATCTTCTTGCAAGTATGCAGCAGGACAAACAGTATATAGAGCAGTTGAAAGTAGAGGCCGATAATGCTGAACGTGAAGGTGATTATGGTAAGGTGGCAGAAATCAGGTATGGTAAGATAAAGCAGCTGGAAGAGAAAATTGCAGCAACACACAAGCAACTCATCAGCCATAGAGATGGCAACGCATTGATACGTGAAGAGGTGACAGCCGATGATATAGCAGAAGTGGTTTCTAAATGGACAGGTATCCCTGTTGGTAAGATGCTGCAGAGTGAAAGAGAAAAGCTTTTGCATTTGGAAGAAGAACTGCATAAGCGTGTTATTGGTCAGCAGGAGGCAATTTCGGCTGTGGCAAATGCAGTTCGCCGCAGTAGGGCAGGTCTTCAGGATCCCAAGCGCCCTATTGGTTCATTTATCTTTATGGGAACTACCGGCGTGGGTAAAACAGAACTTGCAAAAGCGTTGGCCGACTATCTGTTTAATGATGAAAAGCTGATGACTCGTATTGATATGAGTGAATATCAGGAGAAGTTCTCAGTAACCAGGCTGATAGGAGCTCCTCCGGGATATATCGGATACGATGAAGGTGGTCAGCTTACTGAAGCAGTAAGACGCAAACCCTATTCTGTGGTTTTGTTTGATGAAATTGAAAAAGCTCATCCTGATGTGTTTAATGTTCTGCTGCAGGTGCTTGACGATGGTCGTCTGACCGATAATAAAGGCCGTGTAGTGAACTTTAAGAATACCATAATCATCATGACCAGTAATTTGGGTAGCGATTATATTCAGGAGAGATCCAAAGATCTGACATCGGCAAATTCAGAGGAGTGGACCAAACAGGTCAGACAGGATTTGACACGAATGTTGAAACAGGTTATCCGTCCTGAATTCATCAACAGAATAGATGAGACTGTGGTGTTCCTGCCATTGCGCGAAAATGAAATAGAGCAGATTGTAAGGCTGCAGGTTGATAATGTTGTATCTATGCTGGCGGCTAATGGAATTGTGCTGCAGGTAGATGATAGTGCAGTTAATTACATAGCAAAGACCGGCTATGATCCGGAATTTGGAGCCCGTCCGGTAAAACGAGCCATTCAATCTTTGCTTCTGAATGAACTTTCAACCAAATTGCTTTCCGACAGTATAGACCGTAAAAAACCAATTGTAATTTCTGCTAAAGACGATTCAATCCATTTTAGCAACTAATAGTACTTCGCTATTGATTTTTTTATTTTTGAAGAAAGATATGGCGCTTTAAAAGTTGTATATTACATTTGCAGTGACAGTTTCCGCCGCGCTTCCCGTAGAACAGCGAACCAGGGCGGAACTTTTACTTGATACTAATACCTTATATAATATGCAAGGATGCGAGTTTTTTTAGTGATGGAGCAAAAAAAATGAAAAATTTTTGCGAAAAAGTTTGCAGGTTAAAAAAATGGTTATATCTTTGCAATGAAAACAAAATTGAAATGATTACAAAAATGAACGCGAAACAAATTTTAGAAGGTGCAGGTATAAGACCAAGTGTTCAGCGATTGGCTGTCATGGATTATCTGGCTACCCACAAAACTCATCCGACAGTGGATGAAATATATAGTGCGCTCGCTCCATCTATACCTACGCTTTCTAAAACTACAGTTTATAACACGTTGAAATTGTTCGTTGAAAATGGAGTTACACAGATGCTCACAATAGATGAGCAGAATAGCAGGTATGATGCCGACGTTTCTCCACACGCTCATTTCTTGTGTACTGAATGCGGAAAAGTGTATGATTTGCAGTTTGTTGATTTTGCATACACACTGCCTGAAAAGATAGATGGTCATACCATAAAAGAGGTTTACCAATTCTTTAAAGGAATTTGCAGTTGTTGCACAGAAAAATGATTTTAGAATATTATTAACCATTTAAATTATACAATTATGACAAAGAAATTTATTTGCTCAGTTTGCGGTTATGTACACGAAGGTGAAACAGCTCCAGAAAAGTGCCCACTATGTAAGGCTCCACAGTCAAAGTTCAATGAGCTGCCACAGAATAATGAGGCATTGCAGTTTGCTTGCGAACACGAAATTGGTGTAGCAAAAGGATGTGATGCAGAGATGATTAAGGATTTGACAATGCACTTTAACGGTGAATGTACAGAAGTTGGTATGTATCTTGCAATGAGCCGTCAGGCAGATAGAGACGGTTATCCTGAAATTGCTGAAGCATTCAAGCGCTACGCATGGGAAGAGGCTGAACACGCAGCAAAGTTTGCAGAATTGTTAGGCGAAGTGGTTTGGGATACCAAAACTAATCTGGAAAAGAGAATGAATGCTGAATCAGGCGCATGTTCAGACAAATTACGTATTGCTCTGAATGCAAAGGCTCAGAATCTTGATGCAATTCACGACACAGTTCATGAAATGGCAAAAGACGAAGCTCGTCACGGCAAAGGTTTTGAAGCTCTTTATAACCGCTACTTCAAGAAATAATATATATATCAGTGAAAGGTGTGGCTCGCTAAACAGCGAGCCATATTTTTTTTTAATTGTCTTTTGTACAGGCTATTAGAATGTTGTTGTTTTGATTGGTGTTAGTTCCAAATATATAGGTGTTACCGCCATCTTTTATTTTGAATTTCATTCGCAGTTCCTCGGCTTTTAGAGGAAAGTTTCTTACGGCAATATTTGCCTGAGGATATTTTATGAAAAACTCCTTTGCCGAACGCTTGTTAAACGGAACAGATTCTGAAATGCGGAATCTGCGTCCCGGAAATCTCTCTATTCTTTTTTCAGATATATAAAGATGTGAAACCGGAGATATGATCTTTGCATTGTAGTTATCTGCCAGTGTGTTATACAAGCCGCTCTTCATCTGCGCTGCAAAAGGTTCATAAAGGTAGCAACCTTCAGAAATCTCCATTTCATCGGCATAATTTGCCAGAGTGTTCTTCTCCTTTTGTGGTGTTGCAGATGTTATGTCACTAACAATTCCACTACTGCTGATGTTTACAGCTTCTATTGCAGGGGCGTCAGTATAGCCTCTTTCCAAAATATAAAGCATCTCTTTACATTCGCCATCAAGTGAAATGACCAGTACCTGTTTTACACACTTCAATTCATTTAGTCCTTTGCTCAGATCCAGCATAGGAGAGACTTTTACAGCAACATGTTCTGCCAATAGCAACAGTTTATCCTGCAGTTGTGTAATATCGGGCATGCAGTCAGATAGAGAGACTAACTTTTGTCCACCTGCTGATCGTCTTGCCGGATCCAGATAGGCCAAATCAAACTGCAGATTGCTGTTATTTTCTATAAATTCTTCTGCACATGAATTACTTATGCAGATATCTGTTCTGCCTAATATTTTGTAGTTGTGCTCTGTTATGTTGCATAGCATTTCATCCATCTCATTATAGAGAGTCTGCCTGTCTTTGCATGAAAGATAGTAGCAATCTATGCCCATTCCACCGGTAAAATCGGCCATACTCCACTGCTCCTTTCCTATGGCGTTTTTTATGTAGTTGCGTTTGTATAGCGCTATGTGCTGGTTGGTGCACTGTTCAAGCGAGAGATGTTTGGGATAGATAATTCCTCTGGCAGATGCCCATTCTGGAATTTTGTTTAAAGCATAGCGGTGTCCCGAAATTTGTGTCAGTGCAAACTGTAAATCAACATCTCCAGGCGCCTTTTTAAGGGCCAGTGAACGTACATCGTCATTCAGATGCTGTTCTATGAATTGTTGTGTTATATTGGATATTTCCATAGTTATCTGTTGCAGATGGTTGATTTGAACGGACAATATTTGCATGTGTCAGCTTCCTCGCACTGAGAGAACGGTATATCAGGGTTTACAATTTCACTAAACAACGCTTCAAGTTCTTTGCCAAAACTTTCACTATGGCTGTTTGAAAAATCTGTAACACTCTCATTGTTCATGTTCATATAAACTGAACTTTCATCGGCTCCTGAAGAGTGGCGTGTATGCAAAAGTACCGGTGCAATCTTTTTATCTGCAAATTCCGCCTTGCAACATAGCGTATATGCATAATAAAATATCTGCAGCACCTGTGAATTGCGGTTTTTGCCAGGTGTGAACAGTTCGGAAATCTCTTTCGGTTCGTTCTTCCTGCTTCCTGTCTTGTAATCCACTATTCGTATTACA
>JAGCKJ010000128.1 GCA_017647575.1 Bacteroidaceae bacterium
CCAAAAGCATCCATATTTGTTATATCGTAACAAACTTGTATAAATCCGGGATCGCCCCAATATCTGCCCTCGAATATTTTTTTAGGTATTCTCTCCAGAGCCTGAACCAGTTCAATATAACCACTTGTAAACATTGAAGAGAATGCGCCCTCCACCGGCTTTGACCATTTAAGTAACACCCTGCGGAGTCTGGTATCACCACCAAGCAGATAAGAGAGATCATTGAAAGTACCGGTTTTATCGTAAACCACCACATCATACCCCAATACATCTCTATAAACTTCCAGTGATTTTTCTATGTTAGTTACACCTATCATAGCACCCACCATTCCACCAAATAGTTTGTTTTCATTAACTACTACCGACGAATCCGGAACCATCTGAAACCAGTTGCCTTCCAAATCTGTAACATAAAAAGTTTTTGTACCATCAGGCATTTCTGTTATAGGCGACACCTTATCCCATTTGGCTAAAATCTGCTTGTGCGCAGCCTCTATATCAATACACTTTAATTTTGCGCAGAAAATACCTAAATCGCCAACCTGAATATCGAAATCAACTGGTTTGGGTTTTCTATCTGAATATTGCCAAATTTCAAATCCACCGCCACCCTGTAGATTTAGAGCAATAGCTGCATGTCTTTTCTGAGCCTTACCACCTGTGTACGGCAACATTCGTTCTGCAACTGTATCATCTTCAAGGATTCTTATATCCACACCAAACATGTCTGCAAACCATTTCCAAGACTTATAAACTGAAGTGGTTCCTACTCCTATCTGCTGTATCCCCGAAACAAGAAATTGACTATTTTCCATATAAAATAATTATTGTAGATTATATAATAATCTGCAATATTACAAAAAATAATGGATTTTTCAGAATTTCGCATCAAATATTCAGAACATTCTCTATTTCATTAACACAACTTTATATTATTTCTGTTAGTAATGCAACAAATTCACTCTTTTGTTCTTACCTTTGTATTCTTAGAAACAATTAACTCAGATAACAAAGATGACAACATTTTTACTAGCCGGTTTAGGAATGTGGGAGATAATTCTCATTGTATTGGTTATTCTACTATTTTTTGGAGCAAAACGTATCCCTGATTTAATGAGAAGTTTGGGTAAAGGTGTAAAGAGCTTCAAAGCCGGTCTTAATGACTTAGAGAAAGATATCAATTCTGAAACAGATACCAAAGAGGAGAAAAAAGAGTAACAAACACTCTCCAGAAAACGGTTATGTCTGCCGACAATAGTAATATTATGACTTTCTGGGATCATTTAGAGGTTTTCAGGAAGTTATTGTTCCGCATTTTAGCCATTGTTATGGCGGTTGCGGTAGTTACTTTTTGTCTGAAAGAACCACTATTTAAGATAATACTAGCTCCAAGCCATTCCGATTTTGCTCTATACAACCTTATTCAATATATTGCATCATCAATGGGGCTGGACGCATCATCCATAAGCGACTTTAATATAGAACTGTTCAGCGCAACTCTGACTGCACAGTTTATGATCCATCTGAAAATTGCATTTTACGCAGGTCTTATTGTTGCTATGCCATACGTTCTGTACGAACTATATGGTTTTATTTCTCCAGCTTTAAGAGAGAACGAAAAAAAGCACACTACCGCTATTGTAACATGGTCATACCTGCTGTTTATGATGGGAGTTGTGTTAAACTACTTTATAATTTTCCCACTTGCATTCAGGTTTCTGGGCACCTATCAGGTAAGTGCAGATGTGCCAAATATCATAACATTGGCATCGTATATTGATATGTTGACCACGCTTACATTATTGATGGGTATAATGTTTGAATTGCCTATACTATCGTGGTTCCTGGCCAAATTGGGCATGATAAATTCAGGCTTCATGAAGAGATATCGCCGTCATGCATTCGTAGCTATACTAGTAGTGGGTGCCGTAATAACACCCACCACCGATATCTTCACACTGCTGCTGGTTGCAGCACCTATCTATTTGCTTTATGAACTAAGCATAAACATTGTTCGCCGTACTGCAAGCTGATATCACCAGCCAAAGGCTCTGTCGTCTGACATCCAGACTCCCTGTTCCTTAAGAATATGTTCAACCACGTCGCGTGCGCATCCGTATCCGCCATTACAAGGCGATACATATTTACTTATTGCCTTAATTTCTGGCGCAGCATCGGCAGGACAACATGGTAAACCAACCAACTGCATAACCTGATAATCAGGAATATCATCGCCCATATACAGAACTTCGTCACGTTCAAGATTATACTTCTCCATAAAATGGTTAAAATCATTAATCTTTACCGAAGATGCAAGATAGACATCTGTTATTCCCAAATATTCAAAACGTTTTGCCACAGACGCTACTCTGGCGCCGGTAATGATAGCCAGTTTTAATCCGCGTTTTACAGCCAGTTGCATGGCATAACCATCCTTTACATTCACGGTTCTTACAGGATTTCCATCTTCTGCCATAGGCATCACATTGCAACTAAGCACACCGTCAACATCAAAGATCAACGCTTTTATTTTTTTCAAATCATAATCTATCATTTCCACAACTTTTTAGAATATTATCAGAAACAGTTTTATACATATTGTACCAATCTTCGTTTGATGACAAAATCTGCAGATGGTCATTCATAATCTTCCTGTCATTTCTCCTGGCAGGTCCGGTTTGCGCCATTTGCGGTGACATAACTTCAAGTTTGCCTGCCATCTCTTTTACAAGCGGCATCATCACATTGAAGTCCACCCCTATCTCATTAAGGATAGAAGCACTGATTGCCATCATTCTATTTGCAAAATTACATGCGAATACCGCTGCTATATGTAGCCTACACCTGTCTTCGGAATTTAATTCCCTAACATTAGAAGATAATTTATTTGCCACATTACCAACTATTTGCAGGACATTCAGAGCAGATGCCTCCACAAAAACAGGTACCGATTTCCAATCTACCTTCTTTCCCTGACTAAATGTCTGCATCGGGTACAAAACGCCGTAGTTTTCAGCACCGGCCAAACGCCATATATCCATGGAAACACTACCCGCTGTATGCAAAAAAATTGCACCTTCTCTACCCTTGACTATTTCAGGTGCATACTGAAGTAAAGCATCATCAGCCAACACAGATATGTAGATATCCGAATCGGCAGGAAGTTCAGAAAACGAAATTGTATAGGGTACCGATAACAGCGAAGCCAATCTTGAAGCAGAGTTTTCCGTTCTGCTGTAAACCATCGCTATCTGACAACCTGCATCCTGCAACGCACACCCAAGAGATGTTGCTACATTACCAGCCCCTATCAATGTAATCTTCATTCTCTGCTATTGTCAAAGCTATTTATATGTACCTTTTCCCACTGCAGACGATCTTCGTCAAACAGTTTGCGTTCCATACCTTTATGACCAAACGCAATCACACATAATGGTTCGTATGGTGCAGGAACAGAGAGCAGTTCACATATAGCATCTCTTGAAGGAGTACCATCGGCAGTAAATCTGTTTCTGAAATGTGCCCAACAGCTGCCTAATCCCAAATCTTCTGCCTGCAACTGCATCATAATTGCAGCAATTGCACAATCCTCTATCCATGCATCGGTTACCTCAGTATCGCCAAGCACCACTACTGCAAATGGAGCCTCTTTCAGGAAAGTAGCACCATTTGACTTGCAATCAGCCAGTTTATCTAATATTTCTCTATCGTCAACAGCTATAAACTGCCAGCCATTGGTATGCTTTGATGTAGGTGAAATCAATGCCGATCTCAATAACAATTGTACTTCGTCAGCTGTTAAAGGTTCTGACGTAAACTTTCGCATACTTCTGCGCTTTGCAATCAATTCACTAAATTTTTCCATCTCTAAAAAATTATCTTTATCTTTACTAGAAAATATTTGATGCGAATTTATCAATAAATAATGGCGTACAAAAATACGTTCGGCATTTTTTTTACGTTATTAGTTATAAAGATTGATTATAAACTTGAACAACATAATAAAAAGAGGCATTTTTTTACTGCTTGCACTGGTATGGAGTTTAACTGCAACAGTGCAGGCGCAACGTGTTTATATCTACGGAAATATACATGACGAGAATGGTTTGCCCGTAGAACTGGCCACTGTGAATGAGAAGAACAATCTTTCAAGTACGATATCAAATTTAAAAGGCGATTACAATCTAAGCGTAAGATACAGCGACACCATATCACTGGTATTCAGAATGGTAGGTCACGAAATAAGGAAGAGGGATATCATCAACGCCGGCGATACCGTAAGGCTTGACGTAATGCTTCCGACAAGCGGATACGCACTGCAGGGGGTTACAATTTCAGAATCACGACGTCAGTCTGACGGAATGCAACAGATTGATGCCAGAGGAATAAACCTGTCACCTAATGCCAACGGAAGTGCTGTTGAATCACTAATAAGCACTCAGGCAGGAGTAAGCAGTAAAAACGAGATGAGTAACCAATATAATGTTCGTGGAGGCAATTTTGATGAGAACAGCGTATATGTGAATGGCATAGAGATTCTTCGTCCGTTACTGGTAAGAGCCGGAGAACAGGAGGGTTTAAGTTTCATAAATCCGGATATGATTGAATCCATAGCATTCTCTACAGGTGGATTCGATGCCACATACGGCGACAAGATGTCGTCAGTCCTTGACATAACATACAGAAAGCCCAAAGGTTTCCAATCCACATTATCAGGGAGTCTGTTGGGTGGCAGTGCATTTATAGGCACAGGAAATGACAAATTCAGCTTTTCCGGCAGTGTAAGATACAAGACAAACCGTTATCTGCTGAATACTCTCGACACAGAAGGAGAATACAACCCATCATTTTTTGATTATCAGACATACATTACATGGTCGCCTACAGAAAAATGGGAACTGGAATTTCTGGGCAATATCGCCAGAAACAGCTACAACTTTACCCCATCAACCAGAAACACATCATTTGGAACAGCCGAAAACATCAAACAATTCACAATGTATTTTGATGGATGGGAACAGGACAGATACAACACCATGTTTGGTTCATTAAACCTCAAACACAGATTTAATGAAAACAACTCAATAAGCCTGAACGGAGCACTGTTCAACAGCCGGGAAGAAGAGACTTTCGATATAAGAAGTGAATATTGGCTGGACGACGCCGGAAGTGAGCAGTTATTCAGCGTAGGTGGTTTTATGAAACACGCCAGAAACTATCTGGTTTCAAATGTTGCAACAGCATCAATCAATGGTAGTCACAGAGACCTAAAACACCACCTGAAATGGGGAAGCGAAGTAAGATTTGAGAGCATTGATGACAATATCCGCGAATGGGAACTGACAGATTCTGCAGGATACAGTTTGCCACACTACCCCAATGGTCCGCTGGAAATGACCTACTCCTTGAGTTCAAAAAACAGCATAAAGAGCATCAGGACATCTGCTTTCCTACAAGAGACATTCAAGCAGAGTCTCAATATAGGTTTCCTGACAGTCAACGCAGGTATCAGAGCATCATATTGGAACTGGAACAAAGAGCTGATTGTAAGCCCAAGATTATCTATTGGCTTCATTCCGGCCTTTAATGACAACCTGACATTCAGATTATCATCGGGCATCTATTATCAATCGCCATTCTACAAAGAGCTTAAAGACACCATTAAGGCAGATGGCATACATACGGTACAGCTGAACAGGAATATTAAATCACAGCGTTCAATGCAAATTGTGGCTGGGGCCGATTACCATTTCAGAGTTTTTGACAGACCATTCAAGTTTACAACTGAGCTATATTACAAAAAGCTGGACAATTTAATTCCGTATAATTTAGACAACGTAAGAATTGTTTACTACGGAGAAAACTGCGCAAAGGGATATACAGCCGGCCTGGATCTTAAACTGTTCGGTGAATTTGTTCCCGGTACTGATTCATGGATAACATTCTCGCTGATGAAGACTGAAGAGAAGATAGGCAACAAATGGATTCCACGTCCTACAGATCAGTTATACAACTTATCACTACACTTAACTGACTATTTTCCTGGCACTGACAGATGGAAAATGACATTAAGGGGAGTTATGTCAGATGGTCTTCCGTTTGGTCCGTCCCATACAGGCAGAGAGGATGCCATATTTCGTGCACCTGCATACAAACGCGTTGACATTGGTATGTCATACGATCTCTTAAATAGCAACAGAAGCTACTACAAATTGTCAAAGGTTTTTAACAGTATCTGGCTAAGCATAGACTGTCTGAACCTGCTTGACATAAACAATGTATGTTCATATTACTGGGTTACCGACACAGAGAACACACAATACGGAGTACCCAATTATTTAACCGGAAGACAATTCAATATTACGCTTTTAATTAAAATTGGAGAATAATTTTATAAAATTGTTCAAAACTACCTTATATATTTTTCGTTTTATAATCTATTGTCAGTACCTTTGTAGAGTTTTTGCATTATGCATAATTATGGCATAATAATAGAACCCAAAACGTAATTTTTTAACTTTTTACTAATAATATTTCAATATGAAGATTACTCACATTGAGCATCTAGGAATTGCTGTTAGCAGCATAGATGCAGCATTACCTTACTTTGAGGAGGTACTTGGACTTAAGTGTTACAAACAGGAAGTAGTAGAAGACCAGAAAGTAAAGACTGCTTTCATCATGGTTGGTCAGACCAAAATTGAGCTTTTGGAGCCAACATGCCCAGAAAGCACTATTGCCAAGTTTATTGAAAACAATGGTGGTAAAGGCGGCATGCACCATCTTGCATTTGCAGTAGAGGATGGCGTAAATGCAGCTCTCGCTGAATGCGAAGCTAAGGGTGTACGTCTGATTGACAAGGCTACACGCCCAGGTGCAGATGGCAAGATGATCGCTTTCCTACATCCAAAATCAACAGCCGGTGTTCTGACAGAACTTTGTGAAGGATAATAATTCATACAAAAATATGAGCAATCAAACAGAAAAAATCAAAGCGTTGGTAGAAAGACGCGCACAGGCTCGTTTAGGCGGTGGTGAAAAAGCTATTGCTAAACAGCACGAGAAGGGTAAGTACACTGCACGTGAGCGCATAAACATGTTGCTTGACGAAGGTAGTTTTGAAGAATTTGACATGTTCGTTCAGCACCGTTGCCACAACTTCGGCATGGAGAAAAAGCAGTATGACGGTGATGGCGTTGTTACCGGTTATGGTACAATTGACGGACGTCTTGTTTACGTTTTTGCACAGGACTTTACAGTAAATGCAGGTTCATTGTCAGAAACACTTGCACTTAAGATATGTAAGATTATGGACAAGGCTATGGCTATGGGCGCACCTGTTATTGGTTTGAACGACTCAGGTGGTGCACGTATCCAGGAAGGTGTTAATGCACTTGCAGGTTATGCAGAAATTTTCCAGCGTAATATTTTGGCATCAGGTGTTGTTCCACAGATCTCAGGTATCTTTGGCCCTTGCGCAGGTGGTGCAGTTTATTCTCCAGCTCTTACCGACTTCACAATCATGCTGAAGGGTGCTTCTTACATGTTCCTGACCGGTCCAAAGGTTGTAAAGACCGTTACCGGCGAAGATGTTGACCAGGAGCAGCTGGGTGGTGCTTCAGTTCATGCTACACGTTCAGGTGTTACACACTTTGCAGTTGACACAGAAGAGGATGGTATCAAGCTTATCCGCGACCTTTTGTCATACATTCCACAGAACAATCTGGAAGAGGCTCCTCTCAAGGAGTGCAATGACCCAATCAACCGTCTGGAAGATGCATTGAATGAAATCATCCCTGAGAATCCAAACCAGGCTTACGATATGTACGAAGTTATTGGTGCTATCGTTGATAATGGTGAATTCCTGGAAGTACATGCAGATTATGCAAAGAACATCATAGTAGGTTTTGCTCGTTTCAACGGTCAGTCTGTTGGTATCGTAGCTAACCAGCCTAAGGCTATGGCAGGTGTATTAGACTGCAATGCTTCACGTAAGGCTGCACGTTTTGTTCGTTTCTGCGACGCATTCAATATTCCATTGGTAACTCTTGTTGACGTTCCGGGTTTCTTGCCAGGTACAGGTCAGGAGTACAACGCAGTTATTCTGCATGGTGCTAAGTTGCTTTACGCTTTCGGCGAAGCTACTGTACCAAAGGTAACTGTTACATTGCGTAAATCTTACGGTGGTGCTCACATCGTTATGAGCTGCAAGCAGTTACGTGGCGACATCAACTACGCTTGGCCAACAGCCGAGATTGCAGTTATGGGTGCATCAGGTGCTGCAGAAGTTCTTTATGCTAAGGAAGCTAAGGCTGCTGAAGATCCAAAGGCATTCATCGACCAGAAGATCCAGGAGTACACCGATGCATTTGCAAATCCTTACAATGCTGCTAAATATGGTTACATTGACGATGTTATTGAACCACGTAACACACGTTTCCGCGTAATACGTGCTCTTCAGTCATTGGCTACAAAGCGCATTGACAACCCAGCTAAGAAACACGATAACCTACCATTATAATTGATAGATTATGAGTACATTTTTAGCAATTAACTGGGGTAACGCAATTATAGTTACATTCTTTGGTTTTGCTGTCGTATTTATTGTATTGGTACTACTTATTTTTGTACTGCAATTGTTCGGTTCCATCATGTCAAAGAGCAGTAAGAAACCTGCTGCAGCTGCTGCACAGGCTGTTGCTGCTGAGGCAAAGGAGGAATCTGGCGATATGACCGCAGAAGAGAATGCTGCTATAGCAATGGCAATATATCAATATTGCTTTGGCGTTCACGATGAAGAGTCTCTTGTTCTTACATTCCACGAACAGGAAGAACACTATCATCCTTGGAATTCAAAAATTATCGGAATCAATAAATTTAACAAGTAATGAAAAAGTTCAAATATACAATTGGCGGTAACCAATATGAGGTTGTTATAAATTCAGTAGAGAATAACGTAGCCGAATTAGAGGTAAACGGCAAATCTTTTTCAGTAGCTATTGAAGAAGAAGAGAGCACAATTGCTCCACGTCCTGTTATCAAACGCCCAACACAGAGCGCAGCTCCTGTTGCTGCAGCAGCTCCTGCCGCTCCACGCGCAGCCGGTAAGGGTGCTGTTTCTGCTCCACTCCCAGGAACAATCACAAATGTATTGGTTTCTGCAGGTCAGAGCGTAAAACGTGGCGATGTACTTCTTACAATGGAAGCTATGAAGATGGAGAACAATATTCAGGCTGACCGCGACTGCACAGTAAAAGCAGTTCTTGTACAGAAAGGACAGAGTGTTCTTCAGGGTGACGCTTTGGTTGACGTTGAATAAGAAATTCTTTAGAAACGATGAAAAGATCAAAGTATTTCTTACTAACCATGCTGTTGATGTGTATTGCAACAACAGTATTTGCTCAAGAAGCCGACATTAGTATCGCAGAGACTACTAAGGACTTCATTGATGCTTCAGGATTTGCCTTAATTGCTCAGAATTGGAAGATCCTGATTATGCTCGGTTTAGCATGTTTCCTGTTCTATCTGGCTATTGTACGCCAGTACGAACCACTTCTGATGTTACCTATAGCATTCGGTATGTTGCTAACAAACCTGCCGGGAGCAAATATGTTCCATCAGGATTTGTGGAACAACTTCCTTGACCCAAGCAATCCTGCTTATCACAGTTATGGTGCAATTATGGCTAATGGTGGACTTCTGGATATATTATATATAGGTGTAAAAGCCGGTGTATATCCATGTCTTATCTTTATGGGTGTAGGTGCTATGACCGATTTTGGTCCACTTATTTCTAACCCAAAGAGTCTGTTGCTTGGAGCTGCAGCACAGTTTGGTATTTTTGGTACATACTTGGCAGCAGTTGCTATGGGATTCCTTCCAAACGAAGCAGGTTCAATCGCTATCATTGGCGGTGCCGATGGTCCTACATCTATCTTCCTGACATCGAAATTGGCTCCTGAATTGTTAGGCCCTATTGCTATTGCGGCATACTCTTACATGGCATTGGTTCCTGTTATCCAGCCACCTATCATGCGTGCTTTGACAACAAAGAAAGAACGCCAGATTAAGATGAGCCAGCTGCGTCCGGTTTCAAAGACAGAGAAGATTATCTTCCCTATAATGGTAACAATCATCGTATCACTTACTCTTCCTGATGCTGCTGCACTTATTGGCTGTCTGATGTTGGGTAACCTGTGTAAAGAGTGCGGTGTAGTAGATCGTTTGAGCAAGACTATGCAGAACGAACTCATGAACATCGTTGTTATCTTCCTGGGTATTACTGTAGGTGCTACAGCTACTGCAGATACATTCCTGAGCATAAAGACTATCAAGATTATGATCATGGGTATCTGTGCTTTCGGTCTTGCTTCTGCAAGCGGTGTGCTACTTGCTAAGTTAATGAACGTATTCATTAAAGATCCTGCAAAGAAGATCAATCCGCTTATCGGTTCTGCCGGTGTATCAGCTGTTCCAATGGCTGCCCGTGTTTCACAATTAGAAGGTCAGAAGGAAGATCCTAGCAACTTCCTGTTGATGCATGCTATGGGACCAAACGTAGCAGGTGTTATTGGTTCTGCAGTTGCTGCAGGTATTCTGTTGACAATGCTTGGTTAATACAACCAGATACATAACCGTAAGGTCGGAATCATCAGGTTCCGACCTTATTTTTTACCATCTCCATTCATATTGATATTCCGGAGATTGCCAGCTGTGGTTTAGAGCTGCACAACATGTGTCAACAGGCAATAACATCTCTATATACAAAACAATTGCGGCAGATAATAAATCCGCCGCAACCTTAAGCTATTGTTAGTTTCTATTTATTCAAATGAAGTATAGATTGTTTTAATCTTGATACCATCACCAAGTTCGCCACCTAATAGTTTTATCTGGTTTACACTAACATCAAGTATATATCCTACTATAGTATTGTTAGAATCAACTTTTGGTTTTACAGGTACAAGCACAGCTTTATTCCATTCAGGAAAAGCATTTGCATACGCTTTAAAGCCATTTACGTCCAAACTGTATCCATTAGCTTCTACCCAGTCTTCACGCTCTGCATAGCACAATTCAACAAGCTTTGCTATATTATCAAAGGTATATGTATTATACTTTGTATTGAATGTAGTAGCGTATGATGTAATGTTGTCTGCTGTATTATTGTGCTCAAAGAAATCATGCAATTCACTCTTTCTTACAAGCATCAGTCTTGAAGGAGTACCTGTAGGATAGTATGGCTGCTCAACATTTATTTTACTGAATGAAACTGACGCAGAGTTGAGCAAAACTCCACCACTCTTCTTCATCTCATCTATTGGTAGTTCAACCTCTGTTAAAATACCAAATGGTGTACGCAGATAGGTGCAGCTATTGTCATTTAGCAACATATCCTGATTCATATTCCTGAAACTGTTTATCTGCATTACCTCATTATTTCCTGAGAATTCAGCTATTACTGACGATACAACAGAATCACCTGGTTCTAAATATTTGAAATTTATACCAAGAACAGATTTATCAACATATACTAAAGTACCATCGCCTTGTGAGCACTTCACATAGAAGCCCTTGCAAACATTCTCCATAAATGAAGTAACATCTGCAAAATACTTTTTACCATCTGGGCTATAATACTTTTCAAGTATATCCTTTGCTATATAGTCCGGTAGGCCGATAGAAATACTATGATAATAATTGTCTGATTCTAACAGAGAATCCTTAAGAGAATAATCTATTGGCGATACCATTACGCTGGCTATTGGATCAGAATCTTCATCATAAAAATCAGCAGGATTCACATTAGCATAATATCTCCTGTTTGGATCAATTATCTCATCAAGTAGATATACATCCAGTTTCAATGCGTTGTTTTTATCGCCAAATACCGACTGAAAGTACAGGTTCAATTCAGCATAATACGGTTTTTCACCACGCATCTCTTTGTCAAACCAATCCGGAAAATCAAAATCGCCTATTCCATATACCGAATCAGGGAATGAAAAATCCTCCACACAGTTAATTTGAGTAAGATAATTTGCTTCAAGAATTGCTCCGGTTGTAGGATCAGTATATTTACCTAGGCAAGATACTGTAGTTCTTAACAATATTGAATCCGGGGCCTGTATGGAACGTGTTACTGCAAAGCAAGAATCGGCTTTTACACGCACCTCATCTGATTCCGGGGTCAAAGAATTGCCCAATGTTGATGTATTGGAATCACATGCATTCAGCATTAGCACTGACAGAAAACCGCAAACTATAGCTTTGATATTCATACAAATTTATCAATTATAATTTTTCATACAAGGCATCCAAAGTAGCCATCTTAAACTTCTTGGTATCATACTTTCTGGTAAGTACCTTCTTACTCTTGGCATAATCAAGTAGTTCCTGTGACACAATCTTTGAATCCAGATACAAAGCATCTGAAAAATCTATGGCCTTTTTCATAACAGAATCAAAATCCACAGGCTTTGAGAATTCGCCAACATCTTCTAATGTCATGTCTTTTGCAAGAACCAGTTCTGCATAATTATCTCTGAATTCTCTGTCAAAGCTCTTTTCAGGGATTGTATAAACAACCTTTGAATTGCGGAATGCTGGTTCCTCCTTATAAGCCGTCTTAACATACAGAGGTATCATAGCAGACAACCAACCGTGACAATGGATAATATCTGGAGTCCAGCGCAGTTTTTTCACTGTCTCCAACACACCTCTTGCAAAGAATGCTGTACGTTCATCATTATCCTGATACTCTTCCCCTTTTTCGTCACAAACAAACTGACGATTCTGGAAATAGTCATCATTATCTATAAAATATACCTGAATTCTTGAAGTAGGTAACGAAGCTACTTTAATCAACAATGGATGGTCTGAATCATCAACAATAAGATTCATTCCTGATAGTCTTATAACTTCGTGCAACTGATTGCGACGTTCGTTTATAGGTCCCCATTTAGGCATAAATGTCCTGATTTCGTGACCTGACTCATAAATTCCCAACGGTAATGTTCTGCAAAACTCTGCTATTGGAGATTTGCTGATAAATGGCGCAATTTCGTCTGCTATAAATAGTACTTTTTTATCGCTCATATAGGCGTTTTTAGTTTACAGTTTGCAAATATATAAAAAAATTACCGCTAATTATCAAGCTTGTTTTTCTGATTTTTGATTTTCCATAAATTATAACTTATTTTGCGCGAATTTTGTAAAATAGATTCAAATTGCAAATTATCTATAAAAAACGAATGTGACATGGTTAAGATTATAACTACTATAGCGGAACTAAAAAACGTACTTGAGGACCATCGTTCAGAAGGCAAAAAGATTGGCTTGGTACCAACAATGGGTGCATTACACGAAGGCCACGCATCACTTGTACGCCGCAGTGTTGCTGAAAACGAGATAACTGTAGTCAGCGATTTTGTTAACCCTACCCAGTTTAATGACAAGAACGATTTACAAAACTACCCTCGAACAATGGAAGCTGACTGTACTCTGTTAAGCAGAGAGGGTGCAGATTACGTTTTTGCCCCTTCTGTAGAAGAGATGTACCCGGAACCTGACACCAGAGTTTTTGACTTCACACCGCTGGATAAGGTTATGGAAGGTCCTAACAGACCAGGTCATTTCAATGGCGTGGCACAGATAGTAAGCAAGCTGTTCTACGCAGTAGAGCCAGACAGAGCATATTTTGGAGAGAAAGATTTCCAGCAATTGGCTATCATCAGAATGATGACTGAGCAGCTCAATCTGAATATAGAAATCATTGGATGTCCTATAGTAAGAGAAGAAGATGGCATGGCACTTAGCTCCAGAAACATGCTATTAAGCAAAGAAGAGAGAAAAACTGCCGTAAACATTTCACAAACATTATTTAAAAGCCGTATATTTGCATCGTCAAATTCGCTTATTGATACCAAACAGTTTGTTATCAACTCAATAAATGAAATTGACGGACTGGAAGTTGAATATTACGAGATAGTGGATGGCAACACCCTGCAACCAATTGAGAAATGGGAAGATAGCGAATATATTGTAGGTTGTATTACTGTTCACTGCGGAAGAGTAAGACTTATTGATAATATAAAGTATAAATAAACAGTAATGCTTTTAACAGTACTCAAATCAAAGCTTCATCGTGTCACAGTTACTGATGCTAACATCAATTACGTTGGCAGTGTAACCATTGATGAAGATTGGATGGATGAATCCGGTATAATTGAAGGAGAACAGGTACACATTGTTGATGTAAACAATGGAGCCAGACTGGTTACATACGCCATTAAAGGCGAGCGTGGTTCAAAATGTATCTGCATTAATGGAGCCGCAGCAAGATTGGTATCGATTGGCGATACTGTAATAATCATTGCGTACGCACAAGTAACGCCGGAAGAGGCCAAAACATTCAAACCGTCTATCGTTATTCCATAATAAAAATGACCGAAATTGTTTTCGGTCATTTTTATTTGGAATTAAATTCCTTATTTTTTCTTTTTGGAGTTTGCGGACTTTAGGCGAGCTACCTGTTTTTCCAGGGACTGTATCTTTTTATCCTGATTACGGATTGTAGTCTGGAATGCATTAAGCTCCTCAATCTCCATATCCTGAGGCAATGCCCAGCGAACACGTGCCATAAAATCACCAAGAATATTCATATAGTTGGTAAAGGCATCGTATGGTGATTCATAAATACCTCTATCCATTGTTACATTATTATTCTTCGTAGTCATAAAGCGGAAGTTATTGCTTGCCTGCAAATAGTCCCAATCCTGCAACAGATGCTTGTCATTTGTAAGACGAACTCTTTCACCAATAGAATACAACTTTTCAAATGCTTCACGCTGCATAACATTACCTAACCAGCAACTAATATCGCGCTCTTCGTCATTCCATGACATTGGATATGGAACATCCAGCGGAGCTACGGAATCATGACTCTTTATAATTTCTGACGGAGTTGAGAATGTAATTCCACGCTGTTTTGCACATTCTGGCATAGCCTTGATAAAGTCCAGGATATTTGAACTTAATGGCTGATAAACACCCAAAGCGCACAATTCCATAAAGATATTATAGATACCATCCTCTTCTGGCATATCTTTAATCCAGTCCATGTATGTATCACACATTAGTGGATACTCTTCCCATGCCGGATTTGAGAAACGCAGACTGATATCGTCAGAAAGTTTGTAGTCACGCAGAAGCACCTTCAATTTTGGAGCCATATTGCAATGATACAGATAATGAGGACTCTTCCAGCCAAGGATATGCTTTGCACCCTCGGTCAAAACGCCCTTGAAACCCATACCTGCAACCATAGCACCTATATCGTCATTATATATAAGGTTAGAGTTTCTGAATACGGTTGGCTTCTGACCAAACAGCTGGTTTATCTTTTCCACTAGGCGGAAAGTCTCTTCACGGAATCCCTCTTCTCCGTTTGGTGCCAATGATGCCAAACCATGTGAATATGGTTCTGCCAAAAATTCGCAACATCCTGTTGCACTTAATTCCTGCAATAGTTCCACAACTGCAGGTGCATATCTTTCCAGCAATTCCAGAGCCACACCCGACATAGAGAGAGCTACCTTAAAGTAACCATTACTCTGCTTAGCCATATCTATCATTGCAGTCAGAGCAGGGATATATGAATTCTCTGCAATATGTGAGATACTGGCTTCATTTGCATAATCATCAGAATAGTAGTGATCTGTACCTATATCAAAGAAACGGTATCTTTTAAGATGCACTATCTGATGAAGTTCAAAATATAGACATATAGTTTTCATATCGTCATTTATTTAATTCTTACTTTATTCCTAACAACTCATTATAACGGGCCAATATCTTTTCGCCCACCTTATCCCAGGTAATTGCATCAACCTCTTTCTTTCCCTCTTCCTTTAGATAATCATAGAGAACCTGATTGTTGCAAATTGAATATATTGCATCAGCCAAAGCATTGATATCCCAATAATCCACCTTAATACATTTGTCCAGAATTTCTGCACAACCGGACTGTTTGGAAATAATTGTAGGAACTTCGCACTGCATTGCTTCCAACGGAGAGATACCAAATGGTTCCGATACTGACGGCATTATATACACATCACTGCCTTTCAGACATTCATACACCTGTTTTCCCTTCATAAATCCGGGGAAGTGGAATCTGTCTGCAATTCCTCTTTCAGCTGCCAGACGAATCATTGCATTCATCATATCGCCACTACCTGCCATACAGAAACGGATGTCGTGAGTACGTTTCAGGACTAATGCTGCAGCCTCAACAAAATATTCCGGTCCCTTCTGCATAGTGATACGTCCTAGGAATGTAACCACCTTTTCATTAGCCTTTTTCTGAGGCACGATATCCTGTATATCCTGAGGCAGAGGTTCTACAGCATTATGCATAGTAGAAACCTTACGTGGATCCTGATGATACTTGTTTATAACTGTTTGTCTGGTAAGTTCACTTACGCACATTATATGGTCTGCATAATCCATACCATTCTTTTCAATTGCATAAACAGTAGGATTTACATTACCACGGCTACGGTCAAAATCGGTAGCATGCACGTGAATTACCAATGGCTTGCCGCTAACCTGCTTTGCATGTATGCCTGCAGGATATGTAAGCCAATCGTGTGAATGAATTATATCAAACTTCTCTGTTCTTGCTACAACACCTGCAACAATAGAGTAGTTATTAATCTCTTCCTGAAGATTATCAGGATAACGTCCTGAGAACTCAATACAACCCAAATCGTTTGTATTCATATACCTGAAATCGGCATATATGTTCGATCTGAAATCATAATAATCCTGTGGATTCATCCATGGGTACTTCTGTTTCAGAGTGTTGTCATCAGTATCCTTGTAAACTACAGGTACTGCATTCATACCAACAATCTTCATAAAACTCTGATCTTCATCACCCCATGGTTTTGGCAGACAGAAGGTAATATTCATATCTTTCTGCTTAGCCAATCCCTTTGTCAAACCGTAGCTTGCGGTTCCAAGACCTC
This sequence comes from Bacteroidaceae bacterium, assembly GCA_017647575.1. Lineage (GTDB taxonomy): Bacteria > Bacteroidota > Bacteroidia > Bacteroidales > Bacteroidaceae > Colenecus. The sequence continues at coordinate 17,034 of JAGCKJ010000128.1, forward strand.
CTAAAATATGAGGGGGAAACTCCCATCCAAACATCAATACGTTCATATCCTCACATTATTATTCAAAATCATTAATCATTCTTACAGTTCTCAATATCTCGGCAATATTCATTGCAAAAGATACGGCTCCCCTGCCCTTGAACGGCGGATTACCATCAAACAGTTCCGGCAGAGAACCTATACAGTGCGATACCATTTCGTCTTCATAGCCAATCATCTGACGCTCTATGAATGACAAACCACTACGCTTGTATAGCTTCAGATAAGCTTCAAAATAGAAACCTGCCAGCCAAGGCCATGCAGTACCCTGATGATATGCATAATCGCGTTCACGCTGCGGACCAACGTAGTTAGGATTATAGCCCAGACTCTTTGGACTTAGTGAACGCAGTCCTTTTGGAGTGAGCAGTTCCTTGGTGATTATATCCAAAACTGATTTTTTCTGTTTCTGTTGCAATGGTGAATAGTCAAAGGCTAAAGCAAACACCATATTAGGACGTACACTTAAATCCTTGTAATCGCCATCCACATAATCGTACAGATAACCATATTCATTTATAAAGACTTCAGGGAACGATACTTCCACCTTCTGGGCAATCTGTTCCATACGTCTTGAATAATCGGCCTTTTCAAACTCATTTGAAAGTTCTGCCACAAATTTCAGTGCGTTATACCACAACGCATTTATTTCCACAACATAACCTGTTCTTGAAACAACCGGACGACCATCAACTGTTGAATTCATCCAAGTTTCTGCGCTATCCCTGCCGTTGATATGTACCAAACCATTTGCATGCAGATAGAAATTAACATGTCTGTTATGACGCAGATAATCCATTATGTCCATCATCAGACGTCCATACTGACTCCATGCTTTATCGCGTCCACAGTATTTAGCATACTGCTGTATAGCCCATATAGCCCACAGGAATACATCCGGACGTTCCATTTCATATATCTGACACTTTGAAGGTCTGCCCTTTATAAAATCTCTGATAGCTTCTGCAGCAGTATTCATTGCCGACAGGAATTCAAACTCTTCATTAAGCGCTAAAGTCAGGCCAGGAAGTGATATAAACATATCTCTAGCACGGCATTTAAACCATGGATAACCTGCAAGAATATAGTGTTTACCACCACTCTTGTTATGGAACTGATGAGCAGAATTCTTCAGACAGTGATAGAAATTATCGCGAGGTGTACGTTTATCGGCTTCTATGGTAAAGGTACGTTTCAAACCGCGGGTTTTAACCTCCGATACACCTGCAGAAAATACAATGCTTTCACCCTTCTTGATATTCATTTCAAAATAGCCTGGCACATACAGATCCTCATTGAAATCGTAACCACGCTCCAACTCTTTTGAATACTCAAATTTTCTGTACCAATCAGGACGGAATACAAAATTATTCTCCTTACTTAACTGCATGAACAGTTCCGGATATCCCGGGTACATACGGGTTTTTATACCGTTTTCAACCTCCTGATATTCCCTGCTTGCCTGACTGTTTTCGTGGGTAAACTGTCTTACGCTGCGGAATGCCAGATATGGCTGCAAACGCAATGTTGTTTCAGAGTGAGCATCAAGAAGAGTATAACGAATCAGAATTCTGTTTTCGTTATGCTCAAACAATTTCTCCTTCTTAAGCAACACACCTCCTACCCTGTAGATGGTTGTAGGGACCTTATCACAATTAAACTCTCTGATATATTTATGACCTTTTGGGCTGAAATTATATCCCCAATACTGATGCACACCCAGATTAAATTCGGCTCCATGCTGAATTACAGTCTCATCAAGTGAAGATAAAAGAACATGATGATCATCGCCCAATTCAGGAACAGGCATAACCAACAGACCATGATACTTTCTGGTATTACAGTCTGTTATTGTAGTGCAATGATATGCACCGGATCTGTTTGTTCTTAACACCTCCCTTGGAAGAGTCTCCTCCAGGTTTGTCATTAAGGTCTTTTCAAAACGCAGATAACTCATAAAATGTATATTAAAAGCATTATCCTACAAATTTATATCAATTATTACTATTTATCAAGATTAAATGATTTTTTTTAACAATGACGATAATTTTTCATACACAACAAAAAAAGTCCCAAAGGCCGATAAGCTTTTGGGACTCCTGTTATAAGATAACCAGATTACTTGTTAATAGCAGCAGCTACCTCAATACAAGCAAGGTTTAGCATAACATAGTTAGGCACTGAATTTATACAGCACTCATTTTCACCCCATAGGAATGGATAATCGTCTTTATTCTCCATAAAGTCCGGTTTTCTCATCAACAGACCGGGAACAACTCCACCCGGAATCACATTATAGTCTGCTCTGTTATTACCGTATGCAACCTTTTTGGTAGCTACGCCAACACCGGTAATAAATGAGAGATTGTTGTAAGGGTGATTTCCATACAGATAATTGAGTCCTTTTAGAACCATTTCAGGATCTACCAGTTCCGGATACTGTTTCCATACAAGATAAGCATTGAATGAGTTGCTTATAACCTGATTATTACCGGCCCAACCACCACCTGAAATAGGCACACAATAAGGATTATCACTACCCACATTCGACAATCTTTCTATATATGCAGGAATAGCCGCATCCACTTTTGCCTTAGCGTCAGCATCAAGCATATCATAGACTCTCAATATCTGTCCCATATTGGCACCGGAATTTCTGCGATTGTTATTCTCGTTATTATTACTTTCACTCAACGAATTAATCTGATTCAGAATAGAAGGCATAAAGATATTCTTAAACTTCTCATCACCGGTAGCATAGTAAAGTTCTATAGCGCCACGTACTCCGTTATCGCCTTCACCTACATACTTATTCCATAGCATAAGTGCATTCTTCAAAGAACGTTCAGCCTCTTCCGGATAATAGTTCTTCAATGCAGGATATGCCGATGCAAGACCAACTATTGAATTCATCACACCGCCGGCACTTGGACGG
>JAGCKJ010000129.1 GCA_017647575.1 Bacteroidaceae bacterium
ACAGGATATGGTTCTCGGAATCTACTACCTGACACAGCTCAGGGACGGAGAACCCGGTGAAGGCAGATGCTTCCACAGCATGAACGAAGCGATCCTCGCTTATCTTTTGGCTTTCTAATATGCGGATGTACCATGATGGTGGCTATGATGGGTGAATCTACCCCGCAGATTACAAAGTTGATGCCTGTTCTGCAGTCGCCTCTGCTCAGTATTCACGTAGTGGTCATTATGCTTGCGTACACCATATTCGCATTTATGATGCTAAATGGTATTGCAGCTATAATACTTCAGCTTACACAAAACAGTAAGGCTGATACGGAAATTGAATACCTTTCTGTGATTAGTCGTATTATGTTATATCCTGCTCTGTTTCTACTTGCTGCCGGAATCTTTACAGGAGCAATATGGGCAAATGTTTCGTGGGGACGCTACTGGGGTTGGGATCCTAAAGAGGTCTGGGCACTTATTACCATGCTTGTCTATTCTTCAGCCATACATTCACACTCCTTACAAAGTTTCAGGAAACCGATGTTCTTCCATATCTTCTCTGTACTGGCTTTTCTTACCGTACTTATAACCTACTTTGGAGTGAATTTCCTTTTAGGTGGTATTCATAGCTATGCTTGACTGGTAAAATAAATATTGTACCTTTGCCGGGAAATACAATTCTTTATGTCAAGATTTAAGTCATTAATGATAATTACACTCCTGATGTATTGCAGTTCTTTACTGAATGCTCAGGATAGTGGCATTTCATTCCGTTTACGCGCAGGCGATACCACACCGTTTGGTGGTTTTACAGCTGTTTCGGCCGATGTGAATCACAGTTTTGAAAATAACTTTGCAGTAAACGGAGGTGTACAATATAACACTATAGGACGTACTGCCACAGAAATACGCCCGGCATATAGCTTTGAACTGGAAAACGGCATAATAAGTGTAACAGCCCTGCTACACTATTCGCACCAATCATCCATAGACAATTTTGCTGTAGGTTTTGGTGCAGATTATTCCTACAAATGGCTGTTTCTTACTGCAGGTTACTATTACAGAATTTATGGATGTAATGGTTCATATATGAAAGAGTATTTCAATCTATTCTACCAAGGTGGTTTAAAGTGTCTGCCTAATGTGGACGAATGGGATTTGAATATCTATATTACCAACTGTGAATTGTTTGAACTGGAAAGACATTATCAGCCTTCTCTTATGGTTCAGGGATGGTGGTATCCAAATGATTGGTTAGGTGTGAATTTAGGCGTAAGCTATAAGCATACAGGCATGTTTGGTATAGCAAGTGATTATTATCAACTTTATGGGAGTACCGGAATATGTTACAGATGGTAAAAAGATTGACTCTTATCTGTTTGGTTTGCTTATTGCTGAATGGTTGCGAAAAATACAACTTTATAAGCATGGTCATTCCTCCCGGCGATTTGGTAAACAGCAGATTTGAACAGAGTATGCGCATAACACAGGGCAAAGCCGTAGCTCAGATTGAAGCAGCTGATGAATATATGTTTTATGTGTGTACAGATACCCATATAGATAAAACATCAGTAAATTTAGAAGCCTTCAATTCTATTCTGCGCAACGACTACGATGCCACTTTTGGAGTTATGCTGGGCGATGCCATTGATAGACGTGACAACCTACCCAGATATCTGGAAGCTATAAAATTTAATCCTGAGATTCATAAGTTTGACTATACTATTTTTAATGTTATAGGCAATCACGATGTCTATTTTAATGGTTGGGAAGATTACAAGAGTCTGATAGGTCCTTCGGTCTATTGGTTCAGTGTAAAGACTCCATCCTATTCCGATCTTTATATCACTCTGGATTCTGCCACAGGCACTTTAGGTAAGAAACAGTTTGATTGGCTAAAGAGTTTTCTTGCCGAAAACCGTGATAATTATCGTCACTGCATAGTGTTTACTCACGTGAACATCCTGTACTCAGATTTATCTCAATTGGTGACTTCAAACTTACCTATGGATGAAACTTTTGCTCTGCTTGAAGTTTTCAGTAAATACCGTGTAGAGCTGGTGTTACAGGGGCATGACCATTACAGAGATGACCAAATGTTCAATGGTGTAAGATATACAGTTGTAGGTACTATAGAAGATAGCGTTGACAATCCGGAATATATAACTGTCTTTGTGAACGATGACAATATAGACCTTAATTGGCATTCTTTATAAATTATTCATACATTTGCACTTTACTAACTACAAATATCGCTATGATTTTAAACAAGTTGAAGAAGACTGTTACATTCGGTCTTATAGCCGGATGTACGTTACAGATGAATGCTCAATACCTGGAGCATATCTACGATTACATTGAGAACACCTCAGTTTTTGAAGAGAACCAGGAAGAGGGACATGCCTATTATCTGGCAGACAAACATCTCTCTCTGAACGGAAGTTGGCGTTTCTACTATGCCAATACACCCGAAGAGGTTCCACAGAACTTTTTCCAGACAAACTTTAAAGATGGCAGATGGGATAAGATAGAGGTACCCAGCAACTGGGAGATGTTAGGTTATGGAGATCCTATATTCCGTAACGTAGCTGCTCCGTTTAAGGCTAATCCGCCATACGTTCCACGCGAATATAACCCTACAGGTGCATATCGCCGTACCTTTAACATACCGGCATCATGGGATGGCGACCAGATTTTTCTTCGTTTAGAGAAGACCCAGAGTGCATCGTTCGTATGGATAAACGGACAGCAGGCTGGTTACAACGAAGGCGGTCAGGAACCTGCAGAATACGATATCACCCCATTTATCAAGAAGGGTAAAAATACCATTGCTGTATGCGTAATCAAGTATTGCGATGGTTACTATTTAGAGGGACAGGACTATTGGCGTCTGGCTGGTATCTGTGATGACGTTACCATATATGCCACTCCTAAGACACGCCTGTTCGACTGGTTTGTTACAACCGACCTTGATGCACAATACAAAGATGCAGATCTTAAGGTTGCAATAGATGTAAAGAGCTATCAGGAAGATGAAAAGAGCTACTCTGTACGTGCTACTCTTACCGATAAGAATGGTGCCAAAGTGAAAGAGATGGTATCCGATAAGTTCAGCATCAGCGGAAAGGGCAAGAAGAGTCTGGAACTATCATCAATGGTATCAAATCCGGAAAAATGGACCAGCGAAACTCCTGTATTGTACAAACTTAAACTGGAATTGTTGGCAGAAAACGGAGAGACTGTTCAGCAGATTACCAGCAACATGGGTTTCAAAGAGACCGAAATTCGTAACCAGACATTCTATCTGAATGGCGAACCTATCAAGGTTAACTCCATAAACACCCACATGCAGCATCCTGAACTGGGACACGTTATTACAGAAGAGATTATCCGCAAGGATATGGAGATACTCAAGCAGCACAACTTCAATTCTGTACGTATTTCACACTATCCTCCGGTAAACAAATATCTGGAACTGGCAGATGAATATGGTCTATACATTATTGATGAGACAGGCGATGAGGCACATGCCACAGAGTATCTGTCAAACAATCAGGATTTCAAGGAGATGTATCTGGAACGTGTACGCCAGATGGTGCTTCGCGACCGCAACCACCCATCTATTCTATTCTGGAGTGCAGGTAACGAAAGTGGAGAAGGTCCGCTTATTACAGAGGTTATAAAAGAGGGTAAAAAGTACGACCCTACACGCTACTACATGTATGGTGGTAATGCATACGCTCATCCGGGCGAAGATATTATAGGCCCACGCTATCCTACTCCATACGAACTGGAGATGAACACAGCCATGACACCCGAAGAAGAAGATCCACGCCCATCATTTATGGACGAATATCTCTCTGTAGCAGGTAATGCCGGTGGTGGTATGGATGAATTCTGGGAAGTTATACGTCGTCATCCACGTCTGATGGGTGGTGCTATATGGGACTTTGTAAACCCGGGTCTGACAGAACGCATACGTCCGCTTAAGGACAGTTCTCCATACAACACTCCTGTTCACCTGATGAGCAATGCTAAGGTGGAAGATGGCATTCTCTGCCTGAGCGGTCACGAAGAGTGGGTTGAAGTATATCGCGCCGACAACGTAGAACTGAAAGGTAATGCTCTTACAATAAGTTTTGATGTTAAGCCGGGAAAACTTAGCGGAACACACGATGGTGCTCCATATAGTACCAACGGCAGTACTCAGTTTGGCGTGGTACAGAAAGGCGAAAAGACACTGCAGTTCTACCTGCATACAGGTGTTAAACATGCTCTTAACGTAGATCTGCCGGAAAATTGGATTGGCAACTGGCACCACGTAACAGCATCATGGGATGGTCAGGAGATGAAACTCTACATAGACGGAGAACTGAAAGGCACAGAAGCTACTCCTGCAAGACAACAGACTGGTAATCGTCGTGGTAACCAGCAGGGAGAACGTGGAGTAATTAGTAATTTCCCTTACCCTATCAACATAGGTAGATTTGCAGGAAACCATGCTCAGGACCCACAGACCATCTATACTGCCGATGCACAGATGGATAACGTAGCTATCTACGACAAATGTCTGGCCGATGGCGAAGGCAGTGCAGCAGATGCTGTGTTATACCTTACTTTCGATGGCAATGGCGATGAAGGCACATACTTTACCATTGGTACTAACATGCGTACCTACGGATGTATATGGCCTGACCGCACAGTTCAGCCTGAAATGTTGCAGTTAAAGTGGACTACCCAGCCTGTAAGCGTACGTCTGCTAAATGCAGAAAAGGGTACTGTAGAGGTAACCAACCGTCTGCACTTTACAGATCTTTCACAGTATGCATCACATTGGGCTTTGATGGCCGATAACGAAGTTATTGAAGAGGGTGACATTCAGTTTACCACCGGTCCACAGCAGAAACAGATTGTAATCATTCCATACAAAAAGCCAAATATTGTTCCTGGTAAAGAATACCGCATAATGGTTACATCTACCCTTAAAGAGAAACAGGTATGGGCAGATGCAGGTCATCAGGTAGCTTGGGATCAGCTGGAACTTACCGAATGGAACCTGCCTGCAGTTCCGGAAAAACTATCGGCTTCAAATATCAATGCAGAAGAGAACGACAAACTTATAAAGATAAGCGGTAAAGGTTTCTGCTATATTATAAATAAGGAAACAGGTAATCTGGATCAGATTGAGGTTGGTGGCAAGTCACTGCTTAAAGAACCTGTAACATTCAACCTGTGGCGTGCTCCACTTGCCAACGAATTCGATTCATGGAACGCATTCCGTGTTAATGGTGGTTACAATGATGGTTACGGCAACATGGTATCAACCCTATTCTACACTCAGGGTGTGAACCAGTTGCGCATACGCCCTTCACAGATAGAGCTTACTCACAACGAACATGAGACAACAGTTACTGTACATCAGTTGGTTCAGGTGGGTGCATCATCTTACGGACAGTTGGATCTCTATATACAGGGTGTTCAGTTGGCAGGTTTCTCACTTGATTATACCTATAGATTCTACGATGACGGAACTGTTAAGATAGACAATCAGGCAAGCCCACAGGGCAAACTGCCGGAACTGCTCCCACGTATTGGTTTCACCACATCTGTGATGAACAGTTTTGACAACATCACATGGTATGGCCGTGGTCCGGAAGAGAACTATCCTGACCGTAAAACAGGTTATCCTGTAGGTGTTTGGACCAAGAGTGTTGCTGATATGTACGAACCATATCTGTTGCCTCAGGATCATGCTCTGCGCACAGATATCCGTTACGTTAAGTTGCTTGACGATGCTGGTAGCGGTGTACAGATCTCTATGAACGAGCATTTTAACTTCAATGCCTATCAGTTCAGCACAGACAATCTCACCAAGAGTCAGTACACATATCAGTTGCAGCCTCAAGCAGATTGTTATACTCTGAACCTGGACTACAACACTACAGGTGTAGGTTGTACATCTATCTATGTACTGGATGAATACAGAGTTAAGCCGGCTCCATACAATAGAACTATCACTATTAAACCAATAGCAGGTTCAACAAAGTAAATAAGCAACATTCCTCCCAGACATTATCTTTATGGGAGGCGTGTTAAAAATAAAATCACCCCAAAAGCCTTTTGACTTTTTGGGGTGATTTCACATTTATAATCCTCTGAAATTATTCAGTCTATTAAGCCGCAGTATTAAGAAACTCCTAAAAGTTCTATTTCAAAAATCAGTGTGGAGCCTCCGGGAATACCTGGTTGGGAATAATTTCCGTATGCCATCTCTGCAGGTATATAGAGTTCCCATTTATCTCCCACGTGCATCTGCTGCATTGCAATTATCCAACCATCAATCAGATCGCACAGACGGCATGCGAAAGGCACACCATCCCTGCTGGTATCAAACTTTTTACCATTGATTGTCCATCCTGTATAATGAGCAGTTACTATACTGCGTACAGTTGGTGTAGGACCATCTTCATTACCTTTTGCCAACACCTTATAATATATTCCTTTTGGCAATGGCTTAACACCTTCTTCCTTTGCTTTTGCCTCAAGCCACTCTTTATTGGCTTTTGCGTATTCCTGTTTATTCATATTCCTAATTTTATATTTATTTTCTGCTAATATACGAATAAGCGAGCGAAGTATATTGGAAGCTTGCTTCAAATTACGAATAAGCGAGCGCCACTTTCAAATATGTAATTATAACAGATTTTTATTCTCTTCTTATGGCATCGGCAGGATTTACCAACATTATGGTTTTGACCTCTTTCCATACAGTTAGCGCAACAAGCCCCGTAGTAAAGAGATAAACCACTATACC
>JAGCKJ010000130.1 GCA_017647575.1 Bacteroidaceae bacterium
GGGAACAGTGTTGTTTGAATCGCCGGTATTTGGTCCGGTACAGAGTAGGCGTTTGGGGGTATCGCTTGGCATAAATCTTATGCCTGCCGATGCCAAGATATGTACGTTTGACTGTATTTATTGTGAATGTGGCAGAAATGCGGAGAGACGTTCGGCGTCTAAAAGACCTACTCGTGCAGACGTGAAGTGCGCATTGGAACTTACTCTCCAAAAGATGCAGGCAGATGGCATTGTTCCAAATGTTATTACCTTTGCCGGCAACGGAGAACCTACTGCACACCCCTGTTTTGCTGCTATAATAGACGATACCATAGAACTGCGAAACCGCTATTTTCCAAATGCAAAGATATCTGTACTGAGTAACGGAACAAGACTTGACAACCAGGAAGTTTTTAATGCGTTGCTGAAAGTTGACAACAACATACAGAAACTGGATACTGTAAATACGGATTACATAAATATGGTTGATGCCCCTGTTGGACGATATAATCTTGAAAAGGTGATAGAGAATTTGATCCGTTTTAAGGGAAAAGTAATTATACAAACCATGTTCATGAAGGGAACATATAACGGTATTGATGTGGACAACACTTCTCAGGATTTTGTTGCACCATGGCTGGATGTTATTGAGAAGATAGCTCCGGAAAAGGTTATGATATATACCATAGACAGAGAAACTCCGGTACAGACATTGCAAAAGGCCTCAAAAGAGACATTGGATAATATAGTAGCACAAATAGAAGCAAGAGGAATATCGGCTTCAGCATCGTATTAATTAATAAAACATGAAACTAACCAGATTATTTATTTCATTACTGTTATTGATTTTCAGCTGTAATATTTATGCTGTAAAGAACAAGGTTATAAGTGATAAGATTGATAGTATAATATTAAACCAGTTGCCGGCAGGTACCGATGTGGCATTAATGGTGTATGACCTTACCAACGATACCTGTATATACGCATATCGTGATGCTGTTTTGTCCAGACCGGCATCGGTTATGAAGGTTATAACATCTACTGCTGCACTATCATGCTTGGGTGCGGATTACAATTTTGAAACCACCATACGTACTACAGGTACAATAGGTACTGACAGCGTACTAAATGGCGATGTCTATATAGTAGGCGATATTGATCCGCTTTTTATGGAGCAGGATATGAAAAAGATGATTGCCGACATGAAGGCAAAGGGCATTAACAGAATTGATGGTACGGTGTATGCCGATATTTCTGTGATGGATTCTGTCTATTGGGGATCAGGCTGGAGTTGGGACGATACTCCTGCAAGCTTTCAGCCATATATTTCACCTCTGATGGTACATGGTGGCTATGTGGGAATCTCTGTGGCTCCTACACGTAACGGGCAGCCTCCAAAGGTTAGTATATATCCTCAGAACAACTTTATTAAGGTAGAGAACACAGCCATAACGGGTAACAGTAAATTGGGACCACTGACTATTCGCAGAGACTGGCTGCATAATGATAATACAATTATAGTTTCCGGTAATAGTGTACGTACACAGGCTACAGATTTAAGTATTGTTGGTTCTGCCGATTTCTTCTTTTCTCTCTTTAAGGAGTATCTGGCTTCTGCCGGAATTTGTGCTACGAGCTTTGGCTGGGCTGAATGTCCTGCGGGAACAGATCTGCTTGCCAAGAAGTCTCGTCCGCTGACAGAGGTTATTAACGAGGCACTGAAAGAGAGTAATAATCTGTGTGCCGAAGCTATGTTTCTTCATCTGGGTAAACTGAATACCAGAAAGGGGGTTACATTTAAGGATGCCATTAAATACGAAGAGAATTTTCTGAAACGCATAATTGGTGTGAACAAGATAAGTTACAACATTGCCGATGGTAGCGGACTATCTATGTATGATTATGTTTCGCCATCTACAATAGTAGGGATGCTTGCACATATTTACAGAGATGAAAGCTTGTTTAATATAATGTATAAGGCTCTGCCTGTGTCTGGCGTAGATGGTACGCTCAGAGGACGAATGGGCAGTAAGAACACTTTTAAAAAGGTTCATGCAAAGACAGGTACATTAACAGGTTCATGTACTCTGGCAGGTTATGCAAAGGGGATAGATGGAAGAGATTTTGCTTTTTGTATAATGAATGAAGGCGCTATCTCCATGGCGCCGTCAAGAAAAGTTCAGGATGCTATCTGTACTGTATTATGTGAATAGATCAGAGCAGACCAAAACTGTATCCCTGCTCTTTAAGCCATTCAATAGATTTGGGAAGTGCATATTTTAAGCGCGGCTCGCTACGCAGTGAATCGTGAAAGACTATAATTGAGCCGTTGCGTGTGTATTTTTTGACATTCTGCAATACATCATTGCCAGTCAGATTGTAACTATAGTCTCTTGTTACTACATCGTAAAAGACTATCTTATACTTAGGTTGCATGTTTCTATATACACAGCGACGCATTATGCCGTGTGGTGGTCTGAACAGATTGCTGGTAAAGTATCGGTCGCACTTTTTGATGTTCTCAACATAATCGTGCGGACGCATTGCCATACCACGTACATGGTTGAATGTGTGGTTGCCTATTCTGTGACCTCTTGCAATAACTTCCTGCAGTTGTTCCGGGTATTTTTTTACGTTGTCACCCACTACAAAAAAGGTGGCTTTTACATCATACTTATCCAGTATATCAAGTACCCAGGGTGTAACTTCAGGTATTGGTCCATCATCAAAAGTAAGATACACCGTACGCTCCTCCGGATTTTTCCGGAAGAGCGCCTTAGGGTATATCTTATTCAAGATAAATGTGGGTTGTTCTATTAACATTATCTTCTTCTTGATTTAAGCAACTGTTCAATAGTTACATTGAATCTCTTTTCAAACGCATTTACAATATTTTCATATACCTGTAGTGTTGACAGGAAGTGCTCTTCATCAAGACTCTTAACCAATGTTGGCAATACGTAGTCTTCCAGCATTGATGCCTCTTCTGCAAACATCATTGCGTAAGAAGTGATATCTTTGTTGTTAAGGCTCAAATACCATTTTAATCTTGAGATATAGTCTTCAAATATAGGTAGAAGTATCTCGTTGGTCTTGTTAAAGTCATTGAATGTAGTACAATACATCTTGGCTATTTCAGTAGAGTAGCAGATAAAGTCATGAGGCAGTGTTCTGGCCGGCATCTCATTCTCTATCTTGTCCAGAATGTCTTTGGCCTTCTGGTTTTCACCCTTCTTAATTAGTTCTGTTGCTAACTGTGCGTAGATTCTACGGTGTGAATAGCACATTCTGCGTATTGTTTCGTCCAGATAGAGATCTTCACCATCTAATCCTCCAAGATTAAAACTCATCAGGTTTTTGTACATCTTATCAGTATCGACAATGTAGTAGTTGTCTCCGGTCTTTTCATAATAACCTAACTGTCTGAAATTGAATGGAGTAATTCTGTATGCAAGACCTTCGTGTACAAAGTAGTCTCCCATATTCAGATACATGCTTTTTGGAACTGTTATAGACATGTAAAGAGGTCTTTCCCAGTTACATCCAGCTAACATGTTCAGCATCATTATTTCATTCTTCATAAGAACGTTCTTGTTCTTTAACGAGATAACCATCTTGTCTGGCATAAGGGCTTTTGTCTCTTCAACAGTAGCACCAATATACTCCTTAGGAATCATCATGCCTGAACGCAGAATAGCATCCTTATCCAATCTGAACCAGATTGTATCTGTAGGAACCATGTGATACTCTTTTATCCAATAGTTCAGAACATTGTTAAGTTCAAATGATTCATAGACACGTTCTCTTTCTGCTTCTGTCTTTGCGCTCTTAAGCAGTACCTCTTTGTTTTCCGGACGTACATATACATAGTCGTTTGTACCTGTCTGGTAATCCTTTCGCTCAAAATCAATAGGCAGAGCAGGAGAATTGTATGCAGGACGCTTCATCTGGTCTATGTACCAGTCAGTCTGCAGATATGAGAGGTTACATACACGTGTGTCAGTACGGAACTCTTCTGTCTCCAAATTGTACCACAATGGGAAAGTGTCATTATCACCATGGGTGAATATGATAGGATTGCCCTCTTCCGGCAGAGTTTTCAGATAGTTCTGGCCAAAATCGCGGCAGGTATAACGTCCGCTGCGGTCATGGTCATCCCAGGTCTGTCCTACCATCTGTACAGGAATAAGTATGCAGATAAGTAGTGATACTACAGGGGCAGCCTTTTCTCCAAGGAAACGACGCAGGAATTCTGAAATAGCTGCTACACCCATACCAATCCAGATAGCAAAAGCATAGAACGAACCTGCGTATGCGTAGTCACGTTCACGTGGTTGTAAAGGTGTCTGGTTCAGATAAACCACAATAGCCAGACCTGTCATAAAGAAGAGCGAGAATACTACCCAGAACTGTTGTGTACCCTTTTTGCCCTTACCTAACTGCCAGCAAAGTCCAATGATACCAAGTATAAGTGGTAGTCCGTAGAACACATTTCTGCCCTTACCCTTAAAGGCTTCCGGAAGGATGCGCTGATCGCCACCAACCAGTTTGTTGTCTATAAAGTTAATACCGGTAATCCAGTTACCGTTTTCAAACTCGCCATGTCCCTGTATGTCGTTCTGACGTCCTACAAAGTTCCACATAAAGTAACGCCAGTACATGAAACCAACCTGATATCTGAAGAAGAACTTCAGGTTTTCAAGCTGAGTAGGTATGGTTACGTCTATAATCTGTCCGCAGTTGTCATACTTTACCTTTCTTCCCTTAATTCCACCTACCCAGTGGTTGTATTCCTCTATATGGTCTTCACTGGAACTATACATTCTTGGGAAGAACATATTCTGTGCGTATGTGTATGAGATCTTTTCGCTCATTACGTAGTAGCTGTCCTTTTCGCCTGCGCTGGTCTTTTCCTTACGTCCGTAAGATTTTCCCTTAACTTCGTATTGTGGATAGCATGCATTCTCTTTTACGTCCAAAGCCACCTTTGAAGAGTAAACCTGTCCATACAGCAATGGTCTTTCGCCATACTGTTCACGTGCCAGATATTCGCCCAAAGAGAAGATGTCTTCCGGAGAATCCTGATCCATAGGAGGGTTGGCAGTAGAACGGATTACTATTACAGCGTATGATGAATAACCAATGGTAATGGTCATAACACAGAGCATTATGGTGTTCAAAAGCCATCTTGAAGGTTTGAACTTTTCAGGGATGCTCTTGCTGAACAGGTAGAAACCTATCAGAGTAAGTATGATTATACCAAAAATAACTCCTGATGCTTTGTGGCCGATGAAAGGAATACCTGTCAGTGCCACAGTAAGCAGGAATGATACATTGATAGCCCATTCACGTGTACCCTTCTGTGTTTCATAAACACTCCATACAATAGCTGCAACCAACAGTATGATATAGACAATTAGTCCGGAGTTGAATGAGAATCCCATACTGTTTACAAACAGCAGTTCAAACCAGCCACCTACCTTAACAATACCAGGAACAATACCATACAGAATTGCTGCAATTATAACTGCAGATACTCCTGTAGCAATCAGGCTGCCCCATACGGTTGGTTTCTGTGATGTCTTGAAGTAGTAAACCAATACAATAGCTACAATACAGAGCAGGTTCAGCAGGTGAACACCTACCGATACACCAATCAGATAGGCTATAAGTATAAGCCAGCGTGTGCTGTGTGCCTCTTCATAATTCTCTTCCCACTTTAGTATCAGCCAGAAAGTTACGGCTGTACATAATGAAGAATAGGCATAAACTTCGCCCTCTACAGCACTGTACCAGAAGGTATCACTCCATGTATATGCCAAAGCACCAACAAGACCTGATCCAAGAATGGATACGGACTGCCATAATGTAGGTTCATTGCTGCCTGCAACCAGTTTCTTTGTAAGATGTGTAATACTCCAGAACAGGAATAATATACATGCTGCGCTAAGAAGTGCCGACATTATGTTTACCATCATAGCAACCTTTGAAGGGTCATCTACGAACTGTGAAAACAGATTCGCAGTCAACATGAAAACAGGTGCTCCTGGTGGGTGTCCTACCTCCAGTTTATATCCTGTCGTGATGAACTCCGGGCAATCCCAGAAGCTGGCTGTAGGTTCTATTGTCAGACAGTAGGTAACTGCCGCAACAATAAAGACCAACCATCCTAAAATAGTGTTTAATCTTTTGTAGTTCATATACTGATGTATTATTCAATTCATTACAAGTCCTGTCCTATGTCGCTACGGAAATGTTTTTTGCTGAAGTTGATAGTCTCAGCACCCTTGAATGACAGGGCAAGAGCCTCTTCTTTATCCTTACCGTATGAACTGATGGCTATAACACGTCCGCCTGCTGTTACTACATCGCCATTCTCATTGAAAGCTGTTCCTGCGTGGAATACAATGCTCTCTTTTATATCTTCTATACCGGAAATTACAAAACCCTTTTCGTACTCCTGAGGATAACCACCGGATACCAGCATTACGCAAACTGCTGCGCGTTCATCAATTTCCAGACTCTTTTCGTTCAGATTGCCATCTGCAACACCTTTGAACAGTTCTACCAGGTCGCTCTTTATGCGGAGCATTACGCTCTCTGTTTCAGGGTCGCCCATACGAACATTATATTCAATTACCTTTGGATTGCCATCTACATTGATAAGTCCAAAGAAGATAAATCCTTTGTAGTCCAGACCTTCTGCAGCAAGACCTTCTACGGTTGGGCGGATAATTCTCTCTTCAACCTTCTGCATCCACTCTTTATCGGCAAATGGAACTGGCGATACTGAACCCATACCTCCGGTGTTCAAACCTGTATCGTGTTCGCCTACGCGCTTGTAGTCTTTTGCTTCAGGCAGTATCTTGTAGTTCTTACCGTCTGTAAGTACAAATACGGAACACTCTATTCCGCTCATGAATTCTTCTATTACCACTCTTGATGATGCACCGCCAAACATGCCGCCAAGCATCTCTTTAAACTCCTTGCGAGCCTCTTCCAGTGTAGGCAGAATAAGTACACCCTTACCTGCGCAAAGTCCATCTGCTTTCAGAACGTATGGAGCCTGCAATGTTTCCAGGAATGCCAGACCATCTTCTATGGTTTCCGGTGTAAATGTCTTGTAAGCAGCTGTAGGAATGTTGTGTCTCTGCATAAACTGTTTTGCAAAGTCCTTGCTACCCTCTAATTGTGCAGCATCCTTTGATGGACCAATAACAGGAATATTGCAAACTTCAGCATCGTTTCTGAAATAATCGTAGATACCCTTTACAAGTGGATCTTCCGGACCAACTACAACCATGTTGATGCCGTTTTCCAGAACAAACTTTTTAATACCGTCAAAGTCTGTTGCCTTCAGGTTGATGTTTTCACCAGCATTTACAGTACCAGCGTTTCCTGGTGCAATATACAATTTCTCAAGCTGTGGGCTCTGAGCTATTTTCCACGCCAATGCGTGTTCGCGTCCGCCGCTTCCAAGTAGTAATATCTTCATAATTTATTGTCTGTTATCTTTGTTTCTAAAATCCTTTTTGAATGATCTGTTTTCTCTTCCTGTTCCAGGCTTGCCTTTTGCCGATGTTCTCTTTGCAAATGGCTTTGCACCGCCTTTTTCGGAATCTTTCTTAAATGGTCTTGCAGGTCTGCCATCCTTAGAACTCTCTTTTCTGAAGGGCTTTGCAGCTCTTCCGCCATTTTCTGAATCCTTTCTGAAAGGTCTGGAACTCTTTTCAGTTCTGTCAGAACTCTTTCTGAATGGTCTGGCAGGTTTGTTGCCTCTTTCAGAGCTCTTTCTGAATGGTCTGTTTGGACGATTTTCACTCTCAGTATTAGCACCGCCCTCTTCTGCCATCTGTTTTTTCTCCTCTAATCTGGCTTTATGGCGTAGTGTAGAACTGCGGCGTGTAGGAATATCGCCCTTCTCTAAATGTTCGCCATCCTGACGGAATTTTTCATATTTACCGGCAAAGATTTCGTACTTGCGAACTTCGCATGGCAATGCTCCGTTGAATAGTGGAATTTTGGCCGATGGTTTTAAGCCAATCTTATCGAAACACTCATATTTGTAGCTTATTACCCATGCTTCACCTCCCTGTAGAGCATGTTTGAATCTTTCGCCCATCATTGAGTAAAGCTCTAACAGGTTATCTACATTCAGTCTTTCACCGTATGGAGGGTTGGTAATAACTACTGTTCTCTCTTTTATTGGTTCAAAGTCCTTAAAGTCGCGAACTTCAAACTCTATTTCGTCGGCTAGACCTGCTGCTCTGGCATTTCTGCGTGCAACAGCAATTGCCTTAGGATCTTTATCAAAACCTTTAATCTTGAAATTGAAAGGACGTTCTGCTGAATCGTCATTATAAACAGATTCAAACATATCTTTATCAAAGTCCTTCCACTTTTCAAATGCATATTGGCTACGGAACAGACCTGGAGCCATATTGTGTGCTATCAGTGCTGCTTCAATAGGAATGGTTCCGGAACCGCACATAGGGTCTGTAAAATCTGACTGACCGTCCCAGCCTGAAAGCAGAATCATACCTGCTGCAAGGACTTCGTTCAGAGGAGCCTCCATTGCCTCCTGTCTGTATCCACGTTTGTGCAGTGATTCGCCCGAACTATCCAGTGACAGTGAGCAATCATCGTGTGATATGTGTATGTGGAATGTCAAATCCGGATTTGTAACACTTACATTTGGGCGTTTGCCATATTTCTCTCTGAAATAATCGGCAATGGCATCCTTAACTCGGTAGGCAACAAACTTTGAATGCTTGAAATCTTCGCTGTAAACCACAGCATCTACTGCAAAGCTGTTTGACAGGGACATGTAGTTCTCCCAGTTTACCTTTTTGCAGATATCATAAACTTCGTCTGCGGAATCGGCCTTAAAATGCAGGAATGGTTTAAGAATGCGAATAGCAGTTCTCAGATGGAAATTGGCTTTGTATAGCAATAGCTTGTCTCCTTTAAATGAGACCATTCTGTTGCCTATTGCCACTTCATTAGCACCTAACTCTATCAACTCTTTTGCTAAAATCTCTTCCAAGCCCTGGAAGGTTTTGGCTATCATTTCAAATTCTGTCATCACGTAAGATGAATTGTAATACGTTTCAAACTGCAAAGGAACAAAAAAAAGAGGCTATATCAGCATTATTAGTATTAATAATTATAAATAAACAGTTATTTATGTAGTTTGGGGAGTGTTTAATAAATATTATAGCATTAAAACCTGCCAGTTTAGTCTGTTATGCAAAAAAACTCTTGTATCTTCGCAGTCCGAAAAAAATACCAAGTATGATTTTGATGAAACGTTTATACAGAAATACAGGAATATTGCTACTGATGCTGTTTTTCTCTACTTTTACAGAACAGCTGTCAGCCCAGAATCGCAACAGACAGAGTTTTTATGCAGAAACATATAATGTTCCGCCGTCTGTACCAGAAATGATGGTTTTTGCAGGTGATACTATCCGTTTTGACAGAGCAGATCTGCGTGAACGTATGGACAGGGAACTGATTGCTTTTTCATATATGCATACAAATTCCCATCTGGTTATCAAGAGGGCAAATCGTCTGTTTCCGGTAATTGAACCTATCCTGAAGGAGAATGGTATTCCAGATGATCTGAAGTATCTGATGGTGATAGAGAGTAATCTTGATCCTAAGTCACTGTCGTCTGCCGGTGCTGCAGGATTGTGGCAGTTTATGCAGGCAACGGGACGTTCATACGGACTGGAAGTGAATGCAAATATTGATGAACGTTACAATATTCGTAAATCAACAGTTGCCGCTTGTAAATATCTGGCAGAGGCTTACGAAAAGTATGGCAACTGGATGACAGTGGCTGCAAGTTACAATGGTGGTCAGAATGGAATAAGCCGTCGTCTGGAAGAGCAGCATCAGACAAATGCGCTCGATTTGTGGCTAGTGGAAGAGACCTCCAGATATATGTTCCGACTGATGGCTGTTAAGATGCTTTTTGAAAATCCACGTAGATTTGGATTTACCTTTACTGTAGAGGATTTGTATCCGTATATACCTCCAAAGAAGGAGGTGGTGGTAACAGATCCTGTAGAAGACCTGGTAAAATTTGCTGAAGAACATGGGGTGACATACGCACAACTGAAACGGGCGAACCTGTGGCTTAGAGAATCCAAGCTCAACAATAGTTCGCACCGTACATATATTGTGGAAATACCTGATACCCAGGCCGAATATTATGATCCCTCTAAGACAAAGGTTCATAACGAGGCCTGGATAAAGTAGTCTTCCTTTAAAGAGAATTGAAGTTCTCTTCGTTGAAAATTTTCTTACCTTCGGCAGTGTACAGATAATCTATTCTGGAAGCGTATGCCTTTTCAATCTTACCACGAACCATCTTCATGGTGCTGTTAATCATCTGATTCTGCTCAGTGAATGGTTCCTTTAGTATTGCAAATGTACTTGGCAACCATCTTTCAGGGAACATAGTGCTGTACTGTCCACCTTTCTTGAACTCTGAAATTTCACGTTCAATCTCTTTTATTGCAGCCTCTTTACCCTCTTTTGTGTCGAGTGTAAGGTTCTGACTCTTTAAGAAGTTCTTCAGTCTCTCCTTGTTAGGAACTATAAGGGCTGTTGTGTATGCACTCTGATTGTTGTAAAGCATAACCTGATCTATGCAGTCTGAATAACCAACAAGTGCCTCTTCAATACCTTCTGGGCTGTATTTTTCACCATCACTACTAATAAGCAGGCTCTTGAATCTACCCAATACGTAAAGAAGGCCGTCTTTACCCATATAGCCTAAGTCGCCGGTGTAAAGGTATCCGTCGCGAACGGTATCGGCTGTAGATTCCGGATTCTTCCAATATCCGGCCATCACATTTTCGCCCTTTACTACAATTTCGCCCTGTTCGCCTACAGGAAGTTCTTTTCCGTCAGGATCACAAATCTTAAGTTCTATTGGCTTAACTAGCTTTCCGCTTGAACCCAGTTTGAACAGATCCGGGCCGTTTGAAGATATAACAGGTGTAGCTTCACTCAAACCATAGCCCTGGTACATAGGCATACCTATTGCCATGTAGAACTGCTGCATCTCTTTGTCCAGAAGGGCTCCGCCACCAATAAAGAATCTTAATTCTCCGCCAAAGCTCTCTCTTACCTTTGAGAAGAGAATCTTGTCGAACAGTGCAACCAGTGGTTTAAGGAATATGCGCATTCCCTTTGATTTAAGGTTGTTGTCGCCGTGATATTTCTGTGCAGTTTTCAGTGCAAACTGGAATAGTTTTTCTGTGGTTTCGCCCTTGGCGCGAATACCTTGCTCAATATTCTTTCTGAAGGTCTTGGCCAATGATGGTACACTCAGAATGAAGTTTGGTTTTACCTCCTTAATGTTTTGTGGAATGTTCTTCAATGTCTCCATTGGAGTTCTGCCCACCTGTACTGTTGCAGCTGTAGCACCTACAGACATCATTATGTAGAAACCTACCACGTGTGCAAAACAGTGGTCAAGAGGTAATATAATAAGTGTACGCCAGTTCTGGTTTATATCTACCAGAGTAAGTGACTGCTCTACGTTTGCAGTGTAGTTACGGTGTGTAAGGATTACACCCTTTGGATCGGCGGTTGTACCCGATGTATAGGTGATTGTTGCGTAATCATCATTTTCAATAGAATTGGCAACAGCAAGGAACTCTTCTAGTGTGTGGTCAGCCAGAAATTCCTTACCCATTTCCATTACATCGCCAGCATAAATCTCTTTTTCTTCGTATTTATCTATCTTGTCTAATACGATAATCTTTTCTATCAGCGGCAACTGCTCTTTGATGATTCTAATCTTTTTGAGCTGCTGTTTTGATACCATTATGTATTTAACGTCAGCATGTTTCAAACGGAACAGAAGATCATTGCTCTCTTCCAATTTGATAGAAAGCGGAACGTTTATGGCTCCTGCATAGAACATTGATAATTCGCCTATAACCCACATATTTCTACCTTCTGAAAGAAGTGCCATAGTATCGCCCTTTTTTACTCCTAATGATTGGAGACCTGCGCCCAGCTGATACACTTTCTCTTTAACTTGAGTATAGGTGGTTGGCTCAAAAACCTTATCAGTCTTCTCTAACAAAAAGGTGTTGTTAGGGTATAGTCTGACAGATTGTTCAAACAGATCAACGAGAGTCATTTTCATTGTTTTGTAAGTTTTAAGTTATTAAATTTTGTTTTCCTTTGGAAAACGGGTGTAAAAATACGCATTATTATCAATTATGCAAAATTGTAAAGAAAGAACGGCGGGAATCACTTCCTGCCGTTCTCCAGATGTTTGTGTTATTCACTAATAATTAACTAACCAAATTATATGAGAAAAAAACTACTTTATTTTGCAATACGATTGTTTATGTAATCGAATGGGATGGTGTTTATTGCCACATCATTCTGTTCGCTTAGCAAGACTTCACTGAAAGTCAATGTATATTCTTTCTTCAGATTTTCAATCTTAGCATTCTTCTTTGTATCGTCCATCTTTTCAGATTTGCTTACGTTTTCAATTTCTGTAAGAAGCTTCTGATACATAGGGATGAATTTGATAGCATCGTCCTGGCTCAATTCAGCAACAACATCCATTACTGTTGCATTGTTTTCATTGTTATTTACGTTTTCAGCATTTACACTTGTTGTTGCAACCATTGCTGCTACTGCAGCTGCGATAAAAAACTTTTTCATTGTTCTATTGTTTTAATTGTTATACATTCTTTTTTGTTTTGAACCCCGTTTCTTGCGGCGTTCGTAAATAAGAGTGCAGAAATGGCAAAAGGTTAAGTGTGAAAATGGTGTGTTTATCTTAAATTAACAATTCGTTTAACAAATAAAATAGGGTAAAAATAGGTGTAATAAAAAGAAAATCAAGCAAATAAATAAATTTTGCCTGATTTTCCTGTTAACATATTAAGTTGTTAAATTATCAACTTAAAGTATCTTGCTTATTAAGATTTTTACAATCCGAATTCCTCTTTTATGGTCTGAACATAGTCTAATTTTTCCCAGGTAAAGAGTTCTACATCCATTTCAACTGATGGCATATACTTGCTTTCAAACTTCTTGTGAACAATTCTGTTGGTCTGTCCCATGTGTCCGTATGATGCAGTTTCAGTATAGATAGGATTGCGTAGTTTCAAACGCTCTTCAATAGCCTTTGGTCTTAAATCAAAGAGTTTGTCTATCTTTTTAGCAATCTCTCCATCGCTCATATTAACATGTGAACGGCCGTATGTATTCACAAATATATTAATAGGTTTAGCTACACCGATAGCGTATGATATCTGCACCAGCATCTCATCGGCTACACCGGCAGCCACCATGTTCTTGGCAATGTGGCGTGCAGCGTATGCAGCGCTTCTGTCAACCTTTGATGGATCTTTACCGCTGAATGCACCACCTCCGTGAGCACCTTTACCACCGTATGTATCTACAATAATCTTTCTGCCGGTCAAACCTGTATCGCCGTGTGGGCCGCCTATCACAAATTTACCTGTAGGATTAACGTGGTAGGTAATATCGGCATTGAATAGTTTTGCTATTTCTGCATTTCCTATCTCCTCTATAACGCGTGGGATAAGTATCTCAATTACATCCTTACGGATAATGGCAAGCATCTCTTCGTCTGCTTTCAATGCTGCCTCTTTGCTGTTGTCTGCAGGTTGTATGAAATCATCGTGCTGGGTACTAACCACTATGGTGTCTATTCTTACAGGTGTACCATTATCGTCATATTCAATGGTAACCTGACTCTTGGAATCCGGACGCAGATAGGTCATATATGTTCCTTCGCGACGAATATCGGCCAGCACTCTTAATATGGCATGGGCCAGATAGAGTGGCAGTGGCATATAGTTATCGGTTTCGTTGGTTGCGTAACCGAACATCATGCCCTGGTCGCCTGCACCCTGATCCATAGCGTTTTCGCGTTCTACACCGCGGTTAATGTCTGCGCTCTGTTCGTGTATTGCTGATAGCACTCCACATGAATTGCCGTCAAACATGTATTCGCTCTTTGTGTAACCTATCTTGTTGATTACTCTGCGTGCAGTCTCCTGCAAATCTACGTATGCTTCTGATTTTATTTCACCGGCAATAACCACCTGTCCTGTTGTAACAAGTGTTTCACAGGCCACCTTTGAATTTTTGTCAAAGGCCAGGATTCTGTCAAGAATAGCGTCTGATATCTGATCTGCTACCTTGTCTGGGTGTCCTTCTGACACCGATTCTGATGTAAATAGATATGACATAATCTGTTAAAAATAAAAAACCTCACTGCTTGATTACAAAAACAATGAGGATTTATTACAACAACTAAAATTAAAACAGAAAATTTGACTTTTAGCATTTTTTTCTGTGGTTGCAAGCTGTCGGAACCTGAGTTCACAAATCTTTCCACATTGTTTTGTGCTGCAAAAGTACTGTTTTTTCTGAATATTTTGATAGAGATGTTCTTCTTTTTTGTGAAGTAGAAATTAAATGGTTAAATTCGCGACAATCACTTTATATTGAGATTATGAAAAAGGTAATAACATACGGAACTTTTGATTTACTCCACCAAGGTCACGTTAATCTTTTAAAAAGAGCAAAAGAGTTAGGTGATTATTTGATAGTTGGTGTTACAAGCGATAGTTTTGATAAGGGTAGAGGCAAATTAAATGTTCGAAACAATGTTATAGAGCGCATAGAAGCAGTTCGTCAGACAGGTTATGCCGATGAAATAATCATTGAGGACTATTTAGGTCAAAAAATAGATGATATTCAAAGATATGATGTCGATGTATTTGCAATAGGTTCTGATTGGGAAGGAAAATTTGATTATCTGAATGAATTTTGTCAGGTTGTATATCTTCCCAGAACAGAGGGCATATCATCAACAATGCTTAGAGAAGAGAGTTCCGGTGTTGTGAAAATAGGTGTTGTGGGAACCGGTCGTATTGCCAGAAGATTTGTTCCAGAAACTTATGTTGTAAGCGGTATAAAAGTATCTGCAGTATATAATCCGGAAAAGGGACAGAGTGAAGATTTTGCCAGAGAATTTAATCTTCAATCCTATTCAGCAGGTTTTTCAGATTTTCTCAATGAAGTAGATGCAGTTTATATAGCATCACCACACCTTACGCATTATGAGTACGCAAAACAGGCTCTTTATGCAGGAAAACATGTGCTTTGTGAAATTCCTTTCATGTTATCAGCTTCTCAGGCGAAAGAGCTGTATGAATATGCAGAAGATAATAATCTGGTTCTGTTAGAAGCCAGTAAAACTGCTTTTTGTCCCTCTTTTAATCATTTGGTGACATTGGTTAAAAGTGGAATAATAGGCGAAGTTGTTGATGTTCAGGCCTCTTTATCTAAAATGGTGGAATCTCCAACTCGTGAATTGGACGCAACTCAGGCAGGAGGAGCCATGAATGAGCATGCCCCCCTAACACTTATGGCAGTCATTAAAATTTTGGGGATTGACTACACTAAAGTATCTTTCCGTTCTAAAGTAAAGGATGGAGCTGATATATATACAAAGGTGGTACTGGATTATCCACATGCAACATCTTCTGTTACATTAGGTATTGGTGTAAAAACAGAAGGAAACTTAATTATATCAGGAACAAAAGGTTATGTATATGTACCTGCTCCATGGTGGTTGACATCATTCTTTGAAGTAAGGTATGAAGACCAGACAAAAAATAAAAAGTACTTTTATAGCTATGACGGAGAAGGTCTGCGTTATGAAATACAGGAATTTACGTCAATGATAGTTAATAACAGACGAGGCTCTTATAAACTCAGCAAAAAGGAAAGTCTGGCAATAGCAGAAATCATTGAAAAGTATAATAACAGAGAATCTTATATAGAGATATAAAAAATCTTTTTTCGAGTTATGAAGACAGCGGTTGTAACAGGTGGAACCTCCGGTATAGGATTGGGTGTTGCTAAAATGCTTATAAGTAAGGGGTATTATGTTTATGCAACATATATAGGACCGGAGTTTACAGAAACTATCGAAAATTTTGAACCGATTCTGTGTGACCAGACCAGCAGGGAAGATGTATATAGGTTTATAGACTATGTAAAAAGTAAGACCGATCATCTGGATTGTCTTCATTGTAATGCAGGTGTCTCTATTCGTAAGTCATTTACAGAGTATAATGACAATGACTGGGATACGATGATGGAGGTTGCAGTAAATTCCCACTATATTATGTGCCGTGAATTTTTTCCAATAATACCAGATGGCAGCAGAATATTGTTTACCGGTTCTCAAATGGGTTTACAACCTCATGGAATGGTGTTGGCATATGGTGTTACCAAATCGGCAGTACATGCTCTATGTAAGAACCTGGTAAAAGAGTTTGAGGGTACAGGAACAACGGTTAATGCAGTAGTTCCGGGATTTGTTGAAACTCCCTGGCAAAAAGAAAAGCCAGAAGAGATAAAGCAAAATATATACAGGAAAACAGCCATACATAGGTTTGCTACTATTGATGAAATAGTGGATGCGTTCAGGTTTTGTATTGACAATCCTTTTGTGAATGGCAGTTTGATAGAAATTAATGGTGGATATAATTATAAGTAAGGAAGGTTAAAGGTTAACCTTCCATTACTTTTAAATGTTGTAGGTGGATTTTAAGTGCTCAGTAATTCTGCGGCAACTGTTTCCATCTCTGTTTTTATGAAACAGATCAATCTCTTTATCTGTTGGATTGTGGTATGAATGCTGGTATAAAATATTTGTCAGCTCATTCCAGTTGGTTGCTTTTATTCCTTCCCACACATTATAATCAAAGTATAACGGGCGTTCATTGTTTATATAATCATTATAATCGAATGGAGTTAGGATTATAGGCTTACCTAATAGAATGTAATCACAATAGATACTGGAATAATCAGTAATAAGAATATCCATGTCTTTGACAAAGGTGTACAGGTTATCAAAACAACTATCAGTTACATTTACAAACCTGTCGTTTTGCAATGTGATATTTGCATTACTATCAAAAAAATGCCCCTTGTTAAAGAATACGTAATCGTTATCTTCCAGAGTTTTAAAGAACTTCTCCTGATTAAATCCGTGGCCGTTAAATCCATTAAAAGGTTCCCCCTTTAGCCCATTTACTCTATGTGTCGGCATATAGATTATAAATTTGGCTGTAGGAAACTTTGCTCTATATTCCTTTACAATATTTTCCGTATATGTTGAAAAGAGAGCATCGTTTCGTGGATAACCGTCTGTCCATACCTGGTTTGGCTGTACCTGGAAGGCAGAAGAGAAGAATGGAGTAAAGAATTCTGAAGAATTCATGACCAGATCCGTTCTATATTTATTTTCGTATGGAAAAAGTACATGATTTATCTTTACTTTAAAACGCTTAAAGAGAGTTTGTTTGGTTTTAAGAAACTTCCTTTCGTCTGCCATTATCTGTTTCAGAGGCATACCATGCCATAGCCATACCATTTTAGCCCCATTCAGATATTTGGAATTCATTTCGTCCGGGCTTGTGGTTACAAATACTACTCCTGCCTTGAGGCATGCAATCTTTCCTGCAATGGTATTGGCCATTTGAACAGGTCTGTTCAACTCCTTTAATCTGTTATATACCTCTTTATTATGTGTAATCCACATTGGTTTTATATCCGGATCATATTCAAGGACATATTCATATAATGCCCTTGAATTATCCGAATATTTCTGACCAAACCAAGAACCAAAAAGCCATACTCTTGGATCCCTTTTGAAACACTTTTGTATATACCAGAAGGGTAAAAAGAGTAAACCAACAATTGATTTACCAATAAGATATGGAATGGTCTCTTTTTGTTTCATATTACTTCAGAGTGCTGTATTTTTTACCATAGTAAAGCTGCTGTTCCAGATAGTCATCGTTATAAACAACCTGATAATCAACAACCTTACCATCTTCTACAACAGGAACGATATCTGGGTTGATAAAGCCACCGTATGGTTTTAGGTTAAGTGCTTCGTAACGTTCCAGAACCTCTTTGTGGATAGCCGGATCAATATTTACAGCATACTTTTCTACAAGAGCCTTACCTGCTTCGTAGTCGCCTTCTGACTTGATGCGCTGTATTTCAGCAAGCAGTTCTGCAAAGAGAGCACGCAGTTTAACGTAGTCGTTAATTACAAAGTAGGTCTTGCCGTCGCGAACCTTCTTTTCAATTACGTTGTCTTTCTTACCATTTTCATAGCACCATTCTGCTATAAGTTTGCGGTTCTGCATGTGGGCTTCGGTATTTGGCTTACCCAATTCAATGCGGTTAAACTGAACCATCATACCATTGCGGATATAGCTTGCATACTCTGCCTTGTAAGCATCCTTGTCAGGTATAATTCCAAGTTCCTGCATCTTTGGGTCGGCTGTATAATAGAGACCGAACAGGTCAGCGCGAGCCTCTTCAAGTGTAGAAGCATATTCGCCCATAGCTGTTGTAGAAACACCAGGAAGCAGCTGGCCTGAACCATGACCCAAACATTCGTGAAGGTCGGTGTGAATATCGCTTGTGAATGAACCCCATGTGCGGGCCATCTCCTTTTCTGCTTCATCGTAAGCAAATTCATCGAGAGTGTTCATTGGCGATTCTTCTGCAGCCAGATCGTATGCTTTTGTGATGTTAGCAATAGTTACAGATTTGCTGCCATACATCTTGCGAATCCAGTCAGCATTAGGCAGGTTGATACCGATAGCTGTTGCAGGGTAGGCATCGCCGGTAATACAAACTACATTCACAACTTTTGCAGATACACCCTTACACTCTTTCTTCTTGAAACGGTCATCAATAGGTGAATTATCTTCAAACCACTGAGCATTTGCACTAAGTGCGCTTGTACGTACTGATGCAGCGTGGTCTTTAATGTGAACATAACCTTCCCATGCACCCTTTCTGCCTAATGGGTCGTTGTAATCTTCTACAAAACCATTAATAAAGTCAACAGTTCCTATTGTGTCCTTAACCCATTCTATGTTGAATTCATCCCATAGCTTCAAATCGCCGGTCTCATAATATTTAATAAGGAGATTCAAAGCACGTTTCTGAATGTCATTTTCAGCTACTTTGGCTGCCAAAGCCAGCTCTTCGCAAATTTTGGTGATTGCTTCACCGTAGATACCACCTTTGTACCATGCCAACTCTTTTACATTGCCGTTTTCGTCCTTAACAACCTTTGTGTTCAGACCGTATGATATTGGTGTTTCATCTTTGTCATCCTGAATTGATGCGTAATATGCTTCAACTTCGTCACGGCTTACACCATCGTAATAGTTTACGCTTGATTCTTTTACTATGTCGCCTGTTGTTGCATTGGCACGTCTCTGTTTGTAGCTGTTTCTGTCGTAAACGTATGGAATCAGCAATTCGCACTTGTTGCCATCGCCTACTGCCTCCATTAATGACTTGAAATATTCCTGTGAACATTCTGGGAAAATCTTGTCTTCAGCATAATGGTGGTGTATGCCGTTTACAAAGAAAAGACGTTTTGCATATACCAGGAATTTCTGGTATTCATCGCATGTTTTATCACCTTCGTAGTTTTCAAGAATATTCTCTATAGTGTGTCGAAGGGTGATGTTGTGTTCACTGTTCTGATCCCAGGAGATGTCACGTCCCCACTTAGCTGCTTCTGCCAAATGGTATGCATACTCTTTCTGTTGCAGTGTCAGTTCGTCCCATCCGGGAATCTGATAACGCATAATCTTCATATCTGCAAACTCGTCAAGCAGATAGTTAAACTTAGCCTCTTTGTTTCCGCAGCCGGCCAATACTGCTGTCAATGACATTGTCATCATAACGTAAAATACCTTTTTCATATCTTTTATAAATTTGTTTTTAACTCTCTAATTCCAGTAATTCCAGTACCTGTTTTATACGACTATCAAAAGAGTGGTCAGCAAGAACAGATTTGCGTGCTCTATTCACACATTCGCTCTTATCATTTTGTAGCCCACCTTTTATGAGTTCAAAAAGTTCTTCCTTATTGTGATAAACACCAATTTCACCATCTTTGAAGAGCATCTCTATATATGGATTGGCATCACATATCTGATATGCTCCGCTTCCAATAATTTCAAAAGTTCTTGGGTTTGCTCCATCTTTTTGTGCCTCCTGGTGAATGTTAAGAACTATTTTTGAACGATTGTACAGTCTGTTTGTTTCGTTTGCAGAGATAGTACAGTTTTTGTACACATTCTTGTTTTCTCTGTTAATCCATTTCCAGATACCTTTATACCATGGCTGATGCATACCATAAACAACTATCCTTTTATCGGGGAATTTATCGACTATGGCATTTATGGTATCTCTTCTTTTTGGGGAATAGTATATCTGTCCAACAAAAGAGATATCTATATCTTTCTCAATATCCAATGGGTGATATGTAGCAGTGTCGCATGCCTGTGGAAGGAAATATGCCACTTTACCTTGTTCCCTGTAGTAATCAACATCTTTCTGTTCAAAGCAACAAAGTTTATCTACATAATCTATATGATTCTTAGATCCTGGCAGTTTTTCTAAATTATCGTAGAGCCAAACGACAACTTTGGCATCTCTTCTCATATATTTCAGAGTTTCAGAATTCAGAATTTCACCATTCATTATGAATACTATAGATGGCTTTGTACTGTTGAATAGATTGATTATATGGGTGTTATATGAATTTACGCTCTTCCTGTACAATCCGTCTTTATCTCTGCTTACTTTATAGCGAAGTTTCATAAAAGAGGTGTAAGGATGTATAGGTGTGTCATAACCATCAGTTACAACATTGTATCCCAACTTACTAAAAGCATATTCAGATGCCTGCAGATAGTTGAAGTAGTTTGGTCCAATTATCAAAACACTCTTTTTCATATCTTCTTGTATTCAATATTTTTGTAATTATGTGTACAGATATCCTCTTCTTTGGGAAGCAATGTATAGTCTCCGTAAATACGTCTCAAATATGAATCGTAATCTTTAGGTGCTGGGTACATTTTATTCTCAAATTCTATTTCTCCCAGAGGGAAAATATCACTTTTATGTCGTACACTGTAAAAGCCACTTCCAATAGCATGAATTAACTCATTACCAGATATCACTCTGCGATATAAGGAGTAGATATTCTCAAACAGAATACATACAGGATAGAGAGCTGTTCCAATAATATAGTTCACCAGGCCGTCGTTCTTAATTTTGTATCGTCTTCTAAAACATCTGCCATAGATTTTATTAATCTTCCTTGCTGTTTCAGGTGTTCCCTCTGTTTGCAGAAAGATGTCCAGCCATAAGTTCTCTCTCCTGGGGCTGAAACTGCCATCTGCCTCCTTTATCTCTCTGTCAATAATTATACTTTCATTTACAAATCTGGGCCATCTGTGAAAATGGTTATTAGTGCAACCTGCATCAATTATTTTGTAGGTGGAAGTTGCCTCTTTTTCAACAGCTCTCTTCAAACGTTTAACATCCTTTTTCAGAATGCAAACATCCAGATCATCGTCCCATGGAATGAAACCGGAGTGCCTTGCTGCTCCAATAAGTGTACCTGAGTCCAGCCAGTATTCAATGTTGTTCTCTTTGCAGATTCTGTCAAATTCAGCCAGCATATCCAACAGATGCAGCTGGATGGCTCTTTGTCTTGATCCATCTGGGTTATATTTTGTTCTCAGTTCTGCTTGTTGTTGTGCACTTATCATATTAATGTTTCAATTTGGATAAATACTTTTTCGATACCTCAAGAATAGTTCTTCTTTCACTCTTGTTGATACCTAGTAAAAATACGCTGATGGCAACAATTACAACTGAACCAGCAGCCACAATAAGACTGTTCAAAATGGAGTCAGTAAACAGACTTTGAAACAGTAATGCTCCGGCAACTGATACTATTGTTACAACAGAAATCGGAAGAATTACTATTCTGGCAAACTCTTTAATTTTTAAGTCTATATGTTTTCTTACAAAATATAGTCTGACAAACTGCGATATAATTGTAATGAAGATTGATACAATAAAGATAGATTCAGCAGGTGTATTGAAACATCCTACAACAATACATGATAGTGGAACCACAAGCAATAGTGTAGATCCAATAGCTATCTGATATCTTTTTATTTTGCCGGTAGCCTGCATTGTGGCGGCAAGAGGGCTGGTAAATACATCCAAAAGCCCCTCTATTATAAGTAATCTGGTGAATAATACAGATCTTTCGGGTACATCTTTAAGCCATAGGTCAAGAATTACCTCTGTTTCAAGCAGGAAAGGCAATGCCACCAGAAACAACAGATAGTATGTGAATTTTGAACTCTGGCAAATTAGTTTCCGCATCTCCTGCAGTGCATTTGATGCGTATGACTTAATTAGCTGTGGCTTTGTAGCCATAAAGAAATTGGTCTGCAGTTGAGATATTGTCATAAGGACCTTATCTCCAACACCTTTAGGAGTATTTATTACCGGTCCAAAGAAAAAGTTTATAACCAGGTTCAACCCATATTTTTTCAGGACGTCAGCTGTTGAACCTATTACATTCCATGTTGAAAATGAAAAAATCTCTTTGAACTTTTGCCTGTCAAAATATAACTGGAACTTACATTCCGCATAGAATACCTTACAATAAGTATAGTAAAGGAGGAATGTTCCTATCTGGACTGACATCATCAGCACTGCATACATTATCAGCTTGTCATAGCCTGTTTTCATCAGTACTAAAGCGATGGCCAGATTTGCAAGAGTCTCAAAAATGCTGACGTATGTAAATACCTTCATGTTCTCCCTTGCAATGATCATGCCCAAATACGGAGTTCTGAGAATATTAAAGGCAAAACCTATAATTGCGCAATGGAATACCCATTTGGCGGCATCTATTCTGTCTGCAACGTCCATTACGTTAACAAGGTACCAGTAACCTACAGGTTCTGCAATGATAACAATAAGGAGGGCAATAACTGTAAAAACCAAAACGCATATATTGAACACGTTTTTTAGTTCGTCATAATTATTCCTGCCTATCTCAAAGGAATAATATCGCTGACTTGCAGCTGACAGAGTTGTGCTCAGGAATGAGAACATAGCAATTGTGGCGCCAACTGCAGTATATACGCCAAAGTCCACGCTTCCCAATGCATCTATGACGACCCTTGAAGTGTAAAAACTTACAAGCATCATCAATCCCATTCTTACATACAGGAGAATGGTGTTTTTTGCTATTTGTCCCTGATTAACAACTCCCATGATTTCTCTACTTGTTGATACTGTTTAATGCCTCTATCAGTTTTATGTTATCTTCCCGATTTCTGATAGCTAAGCGTATAAAATTCCTGCCGTTGAATCCCTTTTTGCCACTACAGTCTTTTATAAGAATGTTGTATGAGCATAAAAGTTCCTTTGCAAGTTCCTTTGCAGTATGGTTTGATACAATTTCGCACAACAGGAAATTAGCCTGTGACGGGAATACCTTCAATATGCTCGTTTTGTTAAGTCCGTCAATAAGGAATTTGCGCTCTTCAATGAATCTGTTGCAGGCTTTATGGTAGTCTGCTTCATGTTTTGAGAATATCTGCATAAAGAATTCTGCGTATGAATTCAGATTCCAGATAGCCAGTTTCTCCTTTACACTATCAGTCAAATTTGAATTGGCAGAGGCCATTATACCCAACCTTAATCCCGGTACACCAAACGATTTGCTTATACTCTTAATTACAACTAGGTTCTGATAGTTGTTCAGGATTGTATCGTCCAACAGGGTGTTGTTCATATAATCTTCGCTGAAATCAACGAACGATTCATCTACAATAAGTGTAATGTTTTTCTCCTTACACCACTCTGCCAGATTGATAATCTCATCTTTTGGAATAAAGTTTCCGGATGGGTTATCAGGATTGATAATCAGCAGAGATGATATGTTTTTATCGTTGAAATGGTTAATTATATCAACACAATCATACCTGAATCCATCTTTGGAAGGTGTGAATAGTTCAATGTCATCCTTGCATTTTCTATTTACATATTCTTCGAATGTTGGAACCATAACGCCCATCTTTCCATTTAGGGTATTCATTAGGATGTTTATCAGTTCTGCAGCTCCGTTACCAGGGATGATATATTGCTGGCTAACCTTGAAACATTTTGATGCAATGAGTGAGTTAACCCTTAATCCCGATGGATATTCAGTAAGCAAAGTATCAAAATTTGACCTTATTTCGTCCATCATTCTTCTGGTTGGGAAGTATGGATTTACCAGATAACAATAGTCTATCATTCCGGGGAATCTCCAGTATCCTCCGTAACGGCTGTTTATTTTGGCCAATTTGTCATTATCCTCAGCAAATATACACTCTGCAATATCCAGATCCTGAATGTCGTCAATTTCATACCACTTTTCATTACCTATTGGCAGGGCCTTTAATTCTGAATTGTCAAGATATGTAATGACCTTCAAAACCTGTTCGTAATATTCATTGTTGCCCATAGCCTTGCAGTATGCATGAAGGAATGGTACATACCTGTTCCTTGCAAACTCTTTGCTGAACTTGTAAATATTTACGGTTTTGTAATAGGTGTCAGCATCTTCGTATTTAAAGGCCGATTTTGTTATAAAGTTTACAATGTAATTCTCTTCATTCAGTTGCACCATTGTGCCATCCATCCAGCTCTGATATTTGGCAACCAGCGCTAAATTGGGGTAGGGATGCTCTGTAATCAGTGAAAACAGCCTGTCATCAAAGATTAAATCGGATTCAATCAGCAAAGTATCTTCTTCCACCATTCTGTCGCTTGCAAGCATAAGCGAATAGATGTTGTTCGTTTTGTAATATACTTCATTGTGAACATACTCTATCTGAAGAGAGTTGTCATATCGGTTGCCAATGTAATCTATCAGCTTTTGTGCTTCGTAACCAACAACTATGACAACCTTGCTTAAAGATAGTTGAGATAGCTGTCTGAGCAGTCTGTCAATAAGCTTTTCACCATTGACAGAAACCATACATTTGGTGTTCTCTTTAGTGAGCGTTCCCAGTCTTTTGCCCATTCCGGCGGCCAGAATAATTGCTTGCATATCTTATTCAGTTATATATTGTGCGACAGTTTCATCAATGTTTTCTCCGTTGAGTTGACCGTCAGTTAAATACTTTTTACCCATGTTCTCTTGTGCCCAAAGTATTATGGTATCTATGTTTGGCGTAGCTACCTTGTACTTTACTGCATAGCTCTTGATAAGAATTAATCCAAAAGGAATATCCTCAGTAAAATATCTGCTGTTGTAGTCCGGGATATATCCGCCGTCTGTTTCTTTCATTGGCGCATAAATACCGCAGAAACTCTTTATGGATCTAATCTTCTCTGTCAGCGAATGTGCATCATGACTTTCGTAGTAATCCAGTATTGTGGGAATTGCAGATTGTGGAATTTGCAACCTCTCTCTAAGCTCCTGAAATTCCCTGTCGCAGTCTATCAGTAGTTGTGAACTGACATCATCCCACTCTTCGTAGAAAAGAATGTTCCTGCTGAATGTCATTTCTTTTCCTTTCATCATACCATACAGTCTGCTTGGATGCAACAGTGGATTACTATTGGTGAGAGTAGCCTCCATATAGTTGTCTAACAGCTTTATCTGAGTGTCAAACATCTTGTTCAGCAATGTTCCGATGGCCTGTTTGTTGTCTATATTGTACGTTGCAATATTAAACTGTGGCCTGTATCCCAGAAGGTTGGCACTATGCCCGTATTTTACTAATCTGGAAATAAACGGTACACGTTGAAAACCGAACAATTTACTGTTTTGCGGTAGAATCTTCATTGCCATAGGGAAGAAACCCGAACTGCAAAATACTGAACCTATGTATGTTTTGGGAGTAACGTATGGAGCAATTAACCTCAGCTGTTCTGCAATTGCAAAGCCCGGCAGGGTAATGAAGACAATATCGCAATCCTTCATTGCCAGTTCAGGATTATCGGTGGCAAAAATCAAACCATTGAATATTTTACCATTGCAGTCCGTTACGGTTAGTGGCAGATTATCTTTTGCACACCATTTATCGGGTTGTCTGGTAAGTATGGTAACCTTGTAGTTCTCTTTTGAACCTAAAAATCCGCCTAATACATGGCCTATATTTCCACCTCCACAGATACATACATTGGTTTTTGGTGCAGTTCTTCTGAAACTGCACTTTTTGTTTTTCTCCCAGGCGGCCTTGCGCTTGAGATACTCTTCGTAATGGTTCTCTAAATAGTTGTCAGCCATACTTTAATCTGCCTGTTCCAACAGCTCTTTTATTGTTTTACCTATTATCGGATGAACCACATTTGCAGCTATTTCTGCCAGTGGCTCCAGTACAAACCTTCTATCCTGCATCAGCGGGTGGGGGATTGTAAGTCTGTCAGTCTGAATACAGAAATCATTGTAAAGCAGAATGTCTATATCTATAACTCTGTCGCTATAAACCCCATTGCTGCTTTTGCTTTCTCTGCCCATTATCTTTTCAATCTGTTGTGTAAGATTCAGGATTTCTGTTGCGTTCAGCGTTGTGTCAACGCAGAGAACCTGATTCAGAAACAGATTGCTGCTTTCAAATCCCCAGGGCTCTGTTTCGTAAACTGCCGATAACCTGACTATCCTGCCAATGCGCTCCGAAATATATTCCGCAGCTGTTTCAAGTGCCTTTTTTCGGTCTCCCTGATTGGTGCCCAATGACAGGTATAGTGCAGCCATAGTCTGTTTTTAGTCTATAATCAGCATTGCATCACCATAGCAACCAAAACGATAGTCGTTCTTCAATGCTAAGTTGTATGCATCCATTATAAGTTCATAACCACCGTATGCGCAGGTCATCATCAGCTGTGTTGATTCAGGCAACTGGAAGTTGCTTATCATGCTGTCTGCAACTGTAAAGTTGTAAGGAGGGAAGATGAATTTGTTTGTCCATCCTTCAAATGGCTTGATAAGACCATCTGTACCTACAACTGTTTCCAGTGCACGCATTGATGTTGTACCAACTGCACAAATATGTCTCTTGTTCTTTTTGGCATTGTTTACAATCTCTGTGGTCTCTTCGCTTACAGCCATCTGCTCTGATTCCATCTTGTGCTTTGTAAGGTCTTCCACATCAATTTCACGGAAATTACCCAGTCCGCAGTGCATTGTGATGTAGGCTGGTTCAATGCCTTTAATCTCCATTCTCTTCAGAAGCTCGCGGCTAAAGTGCAAACCGGCTGTTGGAGCTGTTACAGCACCTTCGTTCTTTGCAAACAGGGTCTGGAAACGTGCTTCGTCGTTTTCATCAACCTTTCTGTTCAGATAGTATGGTATTGGTGCTTCGCCCAATGCATAAAGTGCGCGTTTGAATTCATCGTGTGGGCCGTCATACAGGAAACGCAGAACGCGACCACGTGATGTTGTGTTGTCTATAACTTCAGCAACCATTGAATTGTCTTCGCCAAAGTATAGTTTGTTTCCTATGCGGATTTTACGTGCAGGATCTACCTGAACATCCCATAGCAGATTCTCTTCTCTCAATTCTCTCAGAAGGAAAACTTCAATGCAGGCTCCGGTCTTTTCCTTGTTTCCATACATTCTGGCTGGAAATACCCTTGTGTCATTAAATACAAAGACATCGTTTTCATCAAAAAACTTCAGTATATCCTTAAACAGAATGTGTTCAATTTCACCACTCTGTTTATGAACTACCATAAGTTTTGATTCGTCACGATTTTCTGTAGGAAACTTTGCAATCTTCTCCTCAGTAAGTTTGAATTTGAATTGTGATAATTTCATCTTTTTTTTATATTGTTTTATTACTCATTCTCTTTCTCTATCTCTTGTCCGGACAGCCACTCTTCAAATGCCTCTACCTGAAGTGCATCTTCTGCTCTGAAATTTCCAACGTAAGTACGTCTTAAGGCTGTCAGATGCCCTCCGCTATTCAGTGCTACACCAATGTCGCGTGCCAGAGCACGAATGTAAGTGCCTTTGCTGCAGACAACCCTTATGGTGATTTGTGGAAGCTGGCAATCCAGTAGCTCAATTTCATCAATCACTAGGGTTTTAGGCTTCAGTTCCACATCTTCGCCCACTCGTGCCATTTTGTAGGCACGCTTGCCATCTATTTTGCAGGCTGAAAACTGTGGTGGTACCTGTTCTATAGTGCCTGTAAACTGTTTAAGTGTTTCTTCTACCAATTCTCTGGTGATATGTTCCGTAGGGTAGGTGGCATCTACAGGCTTTTCCAGGTCGAACGAAGGTGTAGTTGCTCCCAGCATAATGGTTGCAATGTACTCTTTTGTGTTGTACTGAAACTCCTCAATGCGTTTGGTAGCCTTGCCTGTACAAATAACCAGAACTCCGGTAGCCAGCGGGTCCAGAGTACCTGCGTGTCCCACCTTCAGCTTTTTAACACCTAACTTTTTACACAGATGATAACGTACTTTGTTTACCACTGCAAATGAACTCCATCCGTATGGCTTGTCAAAACAGAGTATCTCTCCTTTTTGAAAATTCATTCTGTAGCAATTATAGGAACAACAATGTCAGGATACCTGCCAATGCGCAG
Organism: Bacteroidaceae bacterium; assembly: GCA_017647575.1. Taxonomy (GTDB): domain Bacteria; phylum Bacteroidota; class Bacteroidia; order Bacteroidales; family Bacteroidaceae; genus Colenecus. The sequence continues at coordinate 28,524 of JAGCKJ010000130.1, forward strand.
TAGATACCAAAGTAGATGAGTTTGCCTTTGCGAACAATTGATATCATCCATTTGCAGGCTGCACATCCTGAAAGGAATGCGGCCATAAATCCTATTAACAGAACTCCAAATGATGTGGCTTCAGCGCCACTTCCTGCTGTTGCTGATTCAAAAATGTCTTTAATATCAAGCAATGCTTCGCCCAGAATAGGTGGAATTACCATCAAAAATGAAAACTGTGCAAGGTTCTCCTTCTTATTGCCCAGTAGTAGTCCGGTAGCAATGGTTGTACCTGAACGTGAAAGTCCGGGGAGAACTGCAAGAGCCTGTGACAGACCTATAATGAACGCATGGCCCAGTGAAATGTTCTCTTTCTGTCTTGGTTTTGCATAGAAAGAGAAGGTCAGAAGGGCAGATGTAACCAGTAACATTGCTCCAACTACTGTAGTACCTGAACCAAAGATAGCCTCAATATCGTCCTTAAAGAAGACGCCCACCACACCGATAGGAATCATGGAGGCTACTATATTGATAGCATATTTGGTACCGTAGTTTAGATTACTGTAGCTATTCCACTGCTGGCGTTTGCAGAGATCCTTCAGTATCCATACAACCTCTTTCCAGAGTATAACCAGTGTACTCAGCACTGTGGCAACGTGAACCATAATGGTAAATGCCATATTCTGTTCACCCTCTATACCAAAAAGACTTGATGCAATGGCCAGATGTCCGCTGCTGCTTATTGGTAAGTATTCGGTCAATCCTTGCAGGAGACCAAGTATCAGAGATTCAAACCAAGTCATAAATATTACTCTTTAGTATTGTTTTTTGGTTTGAACATAATAGCTACAATGATGAAGATGAATCCAAATAGTGTTACTATTGGAGCTACCTTAATGCGTCTTACGCTAAAGATATCCGGCTCAAATGCCTGAGTGGTGCTGCTGGGGCCGGTCATAAGAAGTAAACCAATAATGATTACTGCCATTCCGATAGCTATCAGAATGAAATTTGTCTTGCCGAATGCAAGTCTGTTCTTGTCCATAGCTGAAAAAATATTTTTAGATGTTTATAAATCAAATATAATGTAGTTCTCCCGATTTCATTCGCAGGAATCTGTTTACTGATCTCAATGCGCAGAGAGTGGTAAGCAGGATGCCCATAACTGTCATTACTGCAAATACAATAAGCAGAGTTTCGTTCTGCATCAGTGCCGCCAGTCCCGGTTCATACTTTATGCCAAATTTCATACCGAAGTAGAGAATCAATGATGCCAGCACAGCCGATGTCAGGCCTATCCACAGGTTATGTAGAATGAAAGGCTTGCGAATAAAGGACCATTTTGCACCTACCAGCTTCATTGAATACAGAAGGAAGCGTTGTGAATAGATGGTAAGTTTAATGGTGTTGTTGATAAGGGTGAATGAAATTAGTGACAGTATGGCTGCCAGTGCCAGAAGCACTACTGTAACCTTTTGGATGTTGTCATTCACTATGTCCAGTATTTCTCTCTGATAATTGACCTCTTCCACCCCCTCTTTGGATAACAGAATCTGCTCAATCCATTGCAGGCTGTCAGTTGCTGCATAATTGGCGTCGAGTGTTATATTATATGAAGCATAGAATGGGTTATATTCCAAGAATTCCGACGGATCCACACCCATTGCTTCAGTCATCTCTACCAAAGCATCATCCTTGGAGATGAATTTGCTCTCCTTACAATATGCTGATGCTGACAGCAGACGCTCAAGTGAACTCCTTTCACTGTCTGTTATACTCTCCTTCAGTACAATTTCCACTGTCATCTCCTCTTTCAGCTGTGTGGAAAGAGTGTTGGCGGTAAGCAGCAGGAATGAAATAATACCAATAAGCAATAATACCAGCGATGTACTGATACATGCTGTTATGAATAGTAAGTCAATTTTTCTCTTTTTCTTCTTTTTATCTTTTGCCATAAACCTATAATGTCTGTTTTCTGAATGCATAGATAAGGGAACTGCTCTTGTCCTTGCTGGTTAACGAAATCCACCATGAACGCAAGCCTGTAAAGAACCCGCGGATGAATGCAAAATGGTGTCCCATCTCTCTCTCTGACAGGATGGAGATGTAGAACGGATCAAAAAACATTCTCTCTCTGTGCATCATTATAAAACCATTCTCTTTTGCTACTCTCGCTATTACAGATGGCCTGAAATGCCAAAGGTGGCGTGGCACATTGAATGCAGCCCAATTGGATTTGTAGTATTTTGCATCTGTAGAATTGATGTTTGGAAGTGCCATAACCAGAATACCATCAGGTTTCAGTATCTTATGAAACTTTGTCAGCAGGGCATCGGGGTTGTTGTTGTGTTCCAAAACGTGCCACAGGGTTACCACATCGAATGTGTTCTCCCTGAGGAATTCCATATCTTTAACGTCAATCATCCTGTGGTGAAACAGTTCCAGGGCAAATTGTCGCTCCTGATGGAACTTTTCTACCGATGTTACAGACCAATTCCTGCGAATCATATAGTCAGAAAAGAAACCGGTTTTAGCTCCGTAATTTAGCAGGGTACCTCTCTTTTTGTAGGTTAACTTCCTGATTAGTTTATATTTACGGCGCAGCATAATCTCTCGTGCCATGTAGTGGATCATGTTTGTCATCCCCTTTGGCGATTCTCCAAGCTTAAGCTTCTGTTCCAGTCTTTCGTACTTGTCGGCCTGTTTGTCCTGTGGAGCATTGGCAGTATAAACCAAACCGCAATCCTTACATTCCAGTAAAGAATAAGACTCTCCGCTTATTACATTGTCAGTGCAATAAGCGTATTCAGTTTGATGTTTTCCTCCGCACAGAGGACAACTGCCATTTGTATGAATATTCATTTGCACTACAAATATAGCATCTGCGCACCCCCCTTGTCAAGTATTTAACAAAAAAAAGCATTACACTTTGTGTAATTTCTTCAAATTTGCTCCATTTTTACAAAATTCAACTAAAAAGAGTACCTTTGCACTTTGATGAGCGAATTTAGTAATAGCGATATGCATAATAATTCAGAAGATTTGAATAAACATCTGTTCATCGAAACATACGGATGTCAGATGAATGTTGCCGATTCAGAGGTGATAGCCTCAATAATGAAGATGGCAGGGTACGATACTGTAGAAAATATCGATGAAGCCGATGCCATTTTTCTTAACACATGTTCCATCAGAGAGAATGCTGAACAGAAAATCTGGCACAGACTGGAGGCACTCAATGCAATGAAGAAAAAGCGTAAAGGCGCACTTCTGATTGGAGTGATGGGTTGCATGGCGGAAAGAACCAAACAGGATCTGATAGACAACCATCACGTAGATGTTGTGGCAGGTCCGGATGCCTATCTCTCTCTGCCTGAACTGGTGGGACAGGCAGAACTGGGAAATAAGTCTATGAATATAGAGTTATCTACCACAGAAACTTACAGGGATATTATTCCTACAAGAATCTGCAGCAACGGCATTTCCGGTTTTGTATCCATAATGCGTGGTTGTAATAATTTTTGTCATTATTGCATAGTTCCATATACTCGTGGAAGAGAGCGTAGCCGCGATGTAAAGAGTATTCTTGCAGAGGTAGCAGATTTGCGTGACAGGGGCTTCAAAGAGGTTACCCTGTTAGGTCAGAATGTCAATTCATATAGCTTTAATAATGGCGATGAAATGGTGGATTTTCCCGCTTTGTTACGCCTTGTGGCACGTTCAGTTCCAAATATGCGGGTACGCTTTACAACATCACATCCAAAAGATATGAGTGATGAAACACTTTATGTAATAGCAGAAGAACCAAATGTATGTCATCACATCCATTTACCTGTTCAGAGTGGTAGTAATAGAATTTTACAACTGATGAACAGAAAATATACACGTGAATGGTATCTTGAAAGGGTAGAAGCCATTAAGCGTATTGTACCGGATTGTGGTCTTACAACCGATATGTTCACTGGTTTTTCATCGGAAACAGAAGAAGATCATCAGCAGACACTTGACCTGATGCGTATCTGCCAGTACGATTCATCATTCGATTTCAAATATTCGGAACGTCCGGGTACATTTGCCAGCCGTCATCTGCCTGATGATATACCGGAAGATGTGAAGATACGCAGACTGAATGAGATGATAGCTCTGCAGAATACATTGTCACTGGAAAATAACAGGGCCTGCATAGGTAAAACATATCAGGTACTGGCAGAAGGCTATTCAAAGCGTTCCAGAGAACAGCTTTATGGCAGGACTACCCAGAACAGAACAGTGGTATTTGACAAACAGAATTATCGTCCCGGCGATTTCCTTGATGTAACTATAACAGACGCCACTTCTGCAACTCTGTTTGGTACTCCTGTTTAATACTTTTTTTAAAAAAGGTGTTTAATAGGTATAACAGAACAGAATAAACATTAATTTTGCAGACCAAATAACTGAATAATAGATTTAAACAACATAAAATGGGACTTAGAAGGATTTCAGCTGCCGAAGCAGCATCTTACGTTAAGAACGGTTACAATGTAGGTCTTGGTGGATTTACTCCTGCCGGCACACCTAAAGCCGTTACAGCAGAGATTGGTAAAATGGCTCACGAACTGCACGAAAAGGGTGAACCATTCCAGATTAGTGTATTCACAGGTGCATCTACAGGAGATAGCTGCGATGGTATTCTTACCAGAGAAAACGCTATCCGTTACCGTGCTCCATACACCACTAACGGTGATTTCCGCAAGGCTGTCAATAGTGGCCTAATTGCATATAATGACATCCACCTGAGCCAGATGGCACAGGAGTTGCGTTATGGCTTCTTTGGTAAATTGGATATCTGTATTCTGGAAGCATCAGATGTTACAGACGATGGTAAGGTTTGGATTACTGCAGGTGTTGGTATTGCTCCTACAGTAGCACGTATGGCCGATAAGGTTATTATTGAACTGAATGCAGCACACGCACGTTGTGCCAAGGGTTTGCACGATATCTTTGAACTTTCAGATCCTCCATACCGCAGAGAGATTCCTGTTTACAAACCAAGTGACAGAATTGGTACAGACTATATACAGTTGGATCCTGCAAAGATTATCGGTGTAGTAGAGGTTGATATTCCTGATGAATCACGTGGCTTTACCGATCCGGACGATGTAACAATGCAGATTGGTCACAATGTTGCTCAGTTCCTTATCAGCGACATGAAGCGTGGCATTATCCCATCAACATTCCTGCCATTGCAGAGTGGTGTAGGTAATGTAGCCAATGCAGTATTGGGTGCTCTGGGTGCAGATCCATCAGTTCCATCATTCGAAATGTACACAGAAGTTATTCAGGACTCAGTTATCGATTTGATGCGCGAAGGTCACTGTAAGTTCGGTTCAAGTTCATCACTCAGCGTAAGTAACGAAACTTTGCAGGGTATCTATGACGATATGGACTTCTTCAAAGATAAGTTAGTGCTTCGTCCTACAGAGGTTTCAAACAGCCCGGAAGTAGCTCGTCGTTTAGGTTTGATTGCAATGAACACAGCTCTCGAAGCTGATATTTACGGTAACGTAAACTCAACTCACGTTTGCGGTACAAAGATGATGAACGGTATTGGTGGTTCAGGCGACTTTACACGCAACGCATTCATTTCTATCTTCAGCTGCCCATCAGTAGCTAAAGGTGGTAAGATTAGCGCTATTGTTCCTATGTGTTCACACGTTGACCACAACGAACATAGTGTTAAGGTGCTTATTACAGAACAGGGTATTGCCGATTTGCGCGGAAAATCTCCTGAACAGCGTGCAAAGTGCATTATTGAAAACTGCGTTCATCCAGACTACAAACAGCTTATGTGGGATTACCTTAAGATCTCACAGAAAGGTCAGACATCACACGCACTTTCTAAGGCATTTGCTTTGCATCAGGCACTTGCAGAAAAGGGTGATATGCATCTTGCAGAATTCTAAAATAGTTTATATACGAAATTATGCTGCCCCAATGGATTTCAGAATTCGTTGGGGTAGTATCGTTTATATAACCTGGTATTTAGTGATAAAATCAATGAACTAATGTAAATAATTTAAAAATAGCGTACTATTTATTAAAAAATGGCTATATTCGCATAACTTTAACAATTAAACTCAATTCACATTATGAAAAAGTCCTTAAAAACAATTCTTATGATGTCGCTGGTAGCGTCATTCTTGGCGTCATGTAAACCAGATAATCCAGATGGAGGTGGAGATGATTTAGTATTGGATGATGTAGTTACAGAACTGCCTACAGATGTTACAGCTTTTTCTGTAACATTAAATGCAGTAGTAAATAATTTTGATGCAATGACTGTGTCAAGATCTAATTACGGCTTTGTATATATCGTTTCTAATGATATAGATAACAATGCAGCTCAGGATATGTTCTATAACTATCAGGATAATGGATATGATGAAAACTGTAAGTTCGTACCAGGTGGTAATATTGAAGTAGGTAACAAGTATAGCTATACAATTCTGAACTTATTACCGGAACAGCAGATATATTATTGTGCAGTACTGACACATCCACAAACTAAGAAAATTGTCCTTGGTGACATGCAGGTAATAAAGTTGTTGGAATATGCCCCTCAGTTTAAGTCAGTTGAAACATCAGAAATAAGTTATTTGAACACCTCTTTTATAATTGAGGCTGATTATTGTGGTGCAACATCAAAAAATGTGCAGTTAGGTCTTTATTATCATACATCAGAGGATCAGATTGCAGTAAATGGCGAGAATGTTAAGTTCTCTGAAGAGTTGGATTCTGTGGTTACTATGAAGGTAGATTTTTTAAGAGCGAATACTACTTATTATGTAAAGCCATACATTTATAACAAGAAGTCTAAGGAGTATTTTTTTGCTGATGTGTTCTCATTTACAACTCGTAATGCGGATGAACTGGCTGTAGATATGGGTATGAGTGTTTTGTGGGCTTCATGCGATTTAGGTGCTGTAAAACCAATGGAAGATGCTTGGTGGTTTAAATATGCTTCACTAATACCATCTACTAATTACACTCTCTACTATGACATTGACTATGTTTTGCCTGATGGAGTTCCGGATGATATCAGTGGCACTGAATTTGATGCTGCAACCTATTTCTTAGGTGGTAAGTGGAGAATGCCAACATTTGAAGAGTTTGAAGAATTATATAATAACTGTGAAATAAGTACAACTAATAGTTTTGACTCAGTAGATGGCTACACCTCCTCTAAGACAGTCTATTGGTCTAAGAAGATTAGTGGCAGAAATCTTGAGTTTAAAGATTACAGTGTTAGAGAGGCAGGAAGCGTAACCTATCTGAATACTCTTTACAGGTGGCTATCAACCCAGAAATTATATGAAGAATTGGATAGGAAAATTCCTACTGTTATATATCGTAATAATTGGTCTTGGAATGATGAATATTACTATGGTGGAATTCGTCCGGTACGTGATATAGATTAATATTTAAGTATAAAAAGTAAAGCCTGTCATTTCAGTTTGATCTGACCCCAAAAAGTTGGACGGATTAATAGATAAATTTATTGGTAAAGAGTTCGGTATTGCACCGGACTCTTTCCTTTTAATCTCAGTTTTATTCTATCATTGTTGTAGTAGTGGTTATACTTCTTTAGTTCCTGTTTGAAGTGATCCATATCCTTGAACTCCTGCAAATATAGCAATTCAGATTTCATAATACCAAAGAAGTTCTCCATCATTGCATTGTCAAGACAGTTGCCCTTTCGTGACATACTTTGTATAA
>JAGCKJ010000131.1 GCA_017647575.1 Bacteroidaceae bacterium
CAACACTGACAGCACCCAGAGGCAATCCAAGAGGCAGGCAGAAAGTATTATATAAGGATATCATATGTACTTTTGATATTGAGACTACACGTATACCTGATCTGGATCAGTCTTTTATGTATATCTGGCAGATGTGCATAGGCGAAAATGTCATAGTAGGCAGAACATGGTCAGAGTTTAAGCTGCTATTATCAGAGTTTAAGACTCACCTTAAGGATAATGAAAAGGTTGTTATATTCGTACATAATCTGGCTTATGAGTTTCAGTTTTTAGCAGGTGTATACCTTTTTGATCCTAAGGATGTATTTCTGATTGACTCACGAAAAGTATTAAAAGCAGTGATGTATGATCATTTTGAGCTGAGGTGTTCATATCTTCATAGCAACATGAGTCTATCTGAATATACAAAAAAGATGGATGTTAAGCATGGTAAGCTGTCCGGTAAAAAGTTTGATTACAGTAAGATCAGGACACCATACACAGAGCTCACACCATATGAGATGTCCTACTGTTTGGATGATGTAGTAGGACTCAGGGAGGCTCTGGAGGAGGAGATGAGGAGAGATAATGATACTCTGTATACATTTCCTTTAACCAGTACCGGCTATGTCAGGAGAGATATTAAGCAGGCCATGAGGGGTTATTCTTATGAGGCTCTTAAGAATATGCAGCCGGATCTCACCCTGTATAAGCTCTTACATGATGCTTTTAGAGGAGGCAATACTCACGCTAACAGATATTATGCAGGCTTACCTTTAAAAGATGTGCACTCCACTGACAGATCCAGCTCATATCCGGATGTTATGTGTAATGAACGTTTCCCAATGTCACCATTTAAGAAAATAGGTAAGTGTACTGAGCAGCAGATAATGGATCTTATAGCACAGGATCAGGCTCTTATAATGCGTGTAAGAATGACAGAGGTTGATCTTAAGGATCAGTTTTGGCCGGTTCCATATCTGGCTGAGGCTAAATGTACATATGGCACTGATACCTTAAGGGATAATGGCAGGATCATAAAAAGCGATATCATAGATACCACTATAACAGATGTAGATCTTGGAATTATTCTGTCTGAGTACGATTTTAAAACCATTGAGTTTTATGACGTATACAGCTCTAAATATGGCAAGCTGCCTAGATGCTTTATTGATACCATTGAAAAATACTACAGGGATAAAACAGAGCTTAAGGGAGTTAAGGGTCAGGAGATATACTACGATAAGGCCAAGGCACTTTTAAACAGCCTGTATGGTCTCTGTGTACAGAGGATCTTAAGGCAGCCTATTATTTTTGATGGTAAAGAGTATAAAGAGGATCCTGATTATAATGAGGAGGTTGCTTTTAACAAGGCTATAGCTCATCCATTCAATACATATGCATGGGGTGTCTGGATCACAGCTCTATCGAGGCTCAGATTGGAGGAGGGTATACGGATTGTTTTTGAGTCACCAAAAGCCTACTTTATTTATACAGATACAGACTCTATTAAATATCAGGGCTCTATAGACTTAACAGCATATAACAATACACGTATACGTGACTCCAAGAGATCTGGTGCCTATGCCAAGGATCCAAAAGGCAAGATGCATTATATGGGTGTTTTTGAGGATGAGGGAACCTATCAAGAGTTTATCACATTTGGAGCCAAAAAGTACGCATATCTTAAGGATGGTGAGATCGGTGTAACAATATCCGGAGTTAACAAAAAGCTGGGAGCTAAAGAGATCGAAAAACACGGAGGTATATCTGCTCTGGAGGAGGGTTTTACATTTGTAGAGGCCGGAGGTACTGAGGCTGTCTATAATGATGATCCAGCAGCAAAAGGAATAGATACTATAACCATTGAGGGTTGTGAGATCAAGATAACAAGGAACGTATGTATTAAAGAGAGTACCTACACCCTTAAGATCGGAGATAACAAGGGTGAGTATAAAGATCTGTTAAAACATAGCAGGGAAATACTGGAGGAAAAATATTAATGATTGATAGAGCTGAGAGGATATACTGCTTAAAAGCAAACTCTACGATATATGAGGATACGTGCACTGGATGCAGGCACTACAAGGTAGACTGTGACAAGGCCTTAATGGAGGAGATGAGCCGTAAAACTATTGAGGATCTTAAAAAGCTAAATGTCATTGCTAATATTGCTCTAGATTGATAAATAATATTTAGTATGATATGATAATAATGTGCTCAGGCACAATCGCAAGTAACCAAAGACAATGCAAAAGCAAAGGAGAAACAAAAATGAAGATTATCGAAACCAGCAGACAATTCACAGCAGCAGAGACATGGAAAATGACAAGGGATGCAGCCATACAGAAAATGAGCGACATTGAGGGCCAGACATTCAAACCTGTAGAGTATTGTGTGTATGAGGATACCAATGCTGACGGTAAAGAGCAGACTCTGCTCTCCATCCTGTCAGATGAGGGTGTTGTGTACGCTACAAACTCTGAGACATTCAGGAGAGAGTTTTTGGATATGTGTAATGTGTTCAGAGAGGCTCATGAGGAGATTGAAAAGATCTCTGTTATGGGAGGTACCACAAATAATGGACGTCACTTTATCACTTGTGCACTTGGCTAAGGATGATATAATAAGGTTGTAATGTGTTTACTCTATTGAGCCCCAAACACAGGTCAAACCCAAAAGGGAGCTGCTACTATGGATGGTAGCAGCTTTCTTTATTATAGGAGGTTATTTTGGGTATATATCTGGATAATGGATACTTAGATATAGAGAAGATCCTGTCTTATAAAGTACCTTTTAATTTTATAATAGGTGGACGTGGTACCGGCAAAACATACGGAGCTTTAAAATACATGATAGAGCATAAGATCAAATTTATCTTTATGCGTAGGACTCAGACCCAGCTGGATACATTACGTAATGATGAATACCAGCCATTTAAAAAATTAAATGAGGATCTGGGATGGTCAATACATCCTATCACGATCACAAAATACTCCAGTGCATTTTATGACTGTGAGAGAGACAAAAACGGTAAATGGAAACCTAAAGAGGGAGCTGAGGCTCTGGGTCTTATGGTAGCACTCTCTACTATATCTAATGTGCGTGGTTTTGATGCTACAGATCGAGATGTACTTATATATGATGAGATGATACCTGAGAGACATGAGAGGCCTATAAAAGATGAGGCCAGTGCATTTTTTAATGCTATTGAGACTGTGCAGCGTAACAGGGAGCTGGAGGGTAAGGATCCTCTGATGGTTTTATGCTTATCTAACTCCAATGAGCTGGCTAACCCTATTTTCATAGAGCTTAAGATAGTCAAAAAAGCTATGGCCCTGACTCAAAAAGGTATAGAGGTTGATATTGACAGGAAAAGAGCTCTGGCACTTTTTATACTACGAGACAGTAAGATATCCCAGCTTAAAAAGGATACTGCTCTGTATAGGCTGACAAGAGGCACAACTTTCGAGGCTATGAGCATAGATAATAATTTTGAGGATCTGGTAGGTGTAAGGGTTGTATCCAGAAACCTGCAGGAGTATAAACCTATATGCAGCATAGGAGAGATCACGATATATAAACATAAATCAAATAAAACTTATTATGTATCAATGCATAAGATGGGGTCTCCTGAGGAGTTTACAATATCAGAGCCGGATGTGATGAGGTTCAGAAAAAAGTATACATTCCTCATGGACTCATACCTATTTGATAATGTAGATTTTGAGGAGTATGCATGCGAGTCGTTATTCCGTAAATACATTTACAAAACAATATGATATAATATTACTAGCTAGATTATTGAGCCTAACAGCAAGGTGCGGAACACCTAGGCGGGAGGTAGCTGTCCTCACGAGCAATAATCTAGCTATTTTAATATCAGGAGGTTTTGTTGATGATAGCTAATATATTACCAATTTTCCAGCTACTTGTATCAGTGTGCACTCTGCTAGGTATGCTATATGCTTTTAAAAAATTTATTGATAAACCGCATGAAACTTTAGAGAACAGGATCACTGCTCTGGAAGTACAGCAAAAAGAGATAGATCAGAAATTACATCAGGGTAATGACAGGTTCAGAGCTCAGGAGGATACTAATGAGGTTTTTATAAATTGTATGCTGGCCTTTATTGATTTTGAGTTATCCTACTGCAGCCATACAGATTATAAATATACTGAGGATCTGGATAAAGCTAAGGATACACTACGAAAACATCTAGCCAGAAATAGGAGGTAACAATGAAAAAGATCATTGACAAGATAACTAAGGGTGAATTTAGTAAAAGACTGTTAGTATTTCTGGAGTTATTTATACTGGTGACTTTTATACTTGTATGTATTGCTGTGTTTATGGGTATGGTTGAGGGCCTAGTAGCATGGTTATCTGGGTTATTTAGCTTGGCAACCCTGTCATTTGGTTTTTACTACTGGAAAGCGAAAAACGAAAACTTAAATAAGTATGCTAAGACACTGGATAAAGAGACTTATGAAAAATTATTAAAGCTGATACAGGAATATGAGGAGGGTTGTAAATAATGGGTATAGTGGCTAAGGGAGTTGATCTCTCGCATCATAATGGAGTAGTAGATTTTGAGGCTCTCTCAAAAAGTGTATCCTTTGTTATTCTTAAGGCCGGTGGATCTGAGAAAAGAGGACACCATCAGTTTACTGATATCATGTTTGAGAATAATTATAAGGCTGCTAAAAAGGCCGGTTTAAATGTTGGGTGTTATTTTTTCGCTGGCTCAGATCTTAATGAACATAATGCTATTGATGATGCAGAATATCTCTGGAGGCTCTTACAGGGTAAACAGTTTGAGTATCCGGTATTTTTAGATATAGAGGCTCAGTATAAATACAATATTATCCAGACTACTCAGGCAGCCATAAATTTTTGTGATTATCTGGAGGATCGTCACTTTTTTGTAGGTATCTATGCCTCAGATATCTCAGGCTTTAAAGAAAGACTTGATAAAAAGTATCTAAAGCCTTATACATGGTGGGTTGCAAGATATGGAAAAGAGCCTAAGTATGCTACTGAGAATTTAGGTATCTGGCAAAATAGCAGCGAGGGTTCTGTATATGGTGTAAATGGTAAAGTTGACACCGATATATCATTTATAAAATATGATGATATAATAAAGAAAAAACACTTAAACGGTTTTTAGGAGGGTAAACACATGACGATTGATGATGTTATCGCTTTATCTAAAGCAGGTTTTACTTCTGAGCAGATCCTTCAGATGTCTCAGGTAAAACAGCAGCCTATTCAGCAGCCTGTAATGCAGCCTCAGGTTCAGCAGATCCAGCAGCCGGTAATGCAGCCTCAGATCCAGCAGCCTGTAATGCCACAGGTTCAGCAGTTCCAGCAGCCGGTAATACAGACTCCGGTTCCAGCTCCGGCTCCGGCTCCTGAGCAGCAAAAGGATCCTTTTCAGCAACTATTTGAACAGATGACAGGGATCAAGCAGGCCATCCAGACAAGTAACATACAAAACTCACAGATGACTCCGGCTGCTCCACAAACTACAGATGATATACTAGCAAGTATCATACAACCAACTAAACCAAAGGAGGATAAATAATGGCAGCTAATGAATTATCAATCAATCAGCTGAGCACTGTACTTAACTCCATACATTCACAGGCTACTGGTAAGACAGCTATTGCTGTAACTGATACCAGCAGTTTTGTAACAGTGGCTCAGGCAACTTTAAAAGCCGGATATGATCCTGTACTTAATGCGATCTCACAGGTATTATCCAGAACAATTTTCTCAATCAGGCCATATAACGCTAAGTTTAAAGGTCTCATGGCAGACTCCATTAGATATGGAAACCATGTTAGAAAGCTCCAGACCATAGACAAGCCTTTTGAGGATGATGTGAGGACACTTTTAACAGATACCTACTCAGTGGATCAGTACGTAGTTAACAAGCCTGTAGTGCTCCAGACTAATTACTATGGTGAGGAGACTTTTGCAAAGTCACTCACAATCTTTAGGGATCAGCTGGATACAGCTTTTACATCTCCTGAGGAGTTTCAGAGGTTCCTTGCTATGGTCATGAGTAATGCCTCAGACATGATAGAGCAGGCTCATGAAAATGTAGCTAGAGCAACACTGGCTAACTTTATCGGTGGTAAGGTTGCTACTGAACCTGTAGGCGGTAATGAGCAGGTTGTGCATATGATCACTGAGTATAACACGGAGACAGGTCTCTCCATTGATGCTGAGGATCTGGCCCAGCCTGAGACCTTTGCTACATTCTGGAAATGGGCCTATGCTAAGATCGCTGAGATCTCAGCACTCATGACAGAGAGATCAATTC
>JAGCKJ010000018.1 GCA_017647575.1 Bacteroidaceae bacterium
AAGACGGGACTAATCCTTATATATTTTGCTTCCTCCGGAAGCGTCCTTCGGATAAACGTAAGAGTAACCTAAAGGTCACTCTTTTCATTTATCCGTTTTTACCTTTTTTATAATGGCTTCCTACGGAAGCGTCCTTCGGACCAATTAATTTTTTATGGCTCTACAAGCCGAAGACGGGACCAGTAGTTGTTAGTTATTGTTGTTTTTTGCGGGAGTCTTTCCAGATTTCGTAGCTGTTCATCAGATTCTGCCAGATAATGTATGCTGTAGGTGCCAAAGTTGACATAGGTGTAAGATATGCCATTGCCAGCCATATAGCCACTCCGGTGTTCTTTTGGCCCATCATCTGTCTGCCGGCAACCATATCGCCATATCTCGTACCTAATTTTCGTCCCAAAGTAAACTGAATGATGCAGATTATAAGCGCACCTGTAATCATAATAACCTCCATAATATAGTTACTGCTTCCCTGAATTATTATGGTGTGTATGGTAGAGCCTATCAGAACCATCATACATACTGCCCAAAGATAGAATGAAACCGGTTGCAGTTTTCTTACAACTTCAAAACCTTTAGGTGTGTATCTCTTCATAAACAGAGATACTACAATTGGCAATATAAGTATCAAGAGTGTGCTTTTTGAGATTTGCAGGAATGATGTTATAAATGTAATATCGGATTCGGGCATTATCAGGCTGAAAAACAGCGGGGCAAGCAGAGCTACTACGGAATTGCTGATCAGAACATAGGTGGTCATCATTGTAACATTGGCGCCTAACAATCCTCCAACAACCGGCGAAGCGGTAGCAACAGGTGCAAATACGCATATCATTAGACCTTGTGCAAGCTCTTCATTGACAGGCCTGAATATCAGGTATAGCGCAATACCTGCAATAATCTGGAATGAAAGCAGTATGCCATGCATAGGATGCAGTCTTACCTGTTTGATAGAGATTTTTGAACAGGTAAAAAACATCATTCCAAACAGAAGGTAAGGTACTAAAAAGCGGTATGATGATAAAAAGTTATGAAAAAGCAACCCCGCCACTATTGCGGCGGGTAATGTATAGCTTCTTAGTTTCTTTTCGCTTAAAATATATATAATAAGGTGTTATTAACTTCAGTAGTTACCACCTGGTCTTCCACCTGGTCTTCGGTTGTTATCTTCCTCTTCTTCTTCATGTACCAGCTTGCCGTTTAAGATATTCAGCTTATAGACAAAGTGTACCAAGAAGTACTGGTTGATAGAATTATACTGGCTTTCGCTTCGGCTTGTTGCACCTACAGAATGTGAATAGTTCTTACGCTGTCCAAGTAGGTCGAAACACTGAATTGAAATGATAGCTGATTTGTTCTTCAGGAAAGATTTTGAAAGCTCAGCATTGATAATAAGTTCGTCTGTGTTATAGGTTTCATCATCATAACCACGACGACTTGTATTGAATATATCGTATGCCAGACGTATATCCCATGGGAATACAAAGCTACCGTATGTACCAAAGTTGAAGTTCCAGTTGTCAATGCTGGATTGACGTATGTCGTTGGTAGAATGGTTAAGTGAAACGTTACCAAACAGTGTTATTTCAACCTTTTCATCGCGGAATGAAGCCTGTATATTCTGGTTTGGTCTGAATGATTTGGTTACAGCTTTATGTGTCTTCTGATTCTGATAGAGATAACCTACCTGATTTGAGTAGTTCAGGTTGGTGAACAGGTTAACTGTATATCTTCTGTCAGGCAGTGCAAAGCTACCACCTACCATACCTGATGTGTTCCAGTTACCGTTGATGTTTTCAGGACGTGTGGTAGATCCACCGGTCTCTTCATTGTATTCCACACGGTTGCTTATGCTATTGTTTGTTCTGCTGAATCTGAGGTTAGTCATAAAACTGCTCTCTTTGTCAACATTGTAAGTGTGGAAGTTGAATTGAGTGTTAAATGAGAATGATGGTTTCAAATCCGGATTACCCTGTGTTATGTACAATGGGTTGCTGTTGTCTGTGATAGGCAACAAGTTGGTCATTGATGGCTGTGAAGTTGAACCATTTACACGGAATCGCATCTCAGTATGATCTGTAAACATATAACGGAAATCAAAAGTTGGGTTCCAGTTAAACACATTCTTTGTTAGAGAATAATGCTCTTTCTGAGTATATTCCAAGCGTGTTTGCTGAGGTTGCAGACGGATACCTGTATTCAGACGGAACTTCTCTCTGTTGATTCTGAAACTTAACTGAGCATCATGACGCAATGTGGTGTAGCTGGCATATTTACTCAATGTAGAGTCCATATATTCTCTATAGTTGTCAGGTCTCTCCATATAATCCAGATCCATGTCGTCAAAAGCGTATGTTTGGCGATCGTTTTCATTCCAGCTATAGTTGAAGCGGTAACTGAACTGCAGGTACGCTTTTTCAAACAGAGGCTCAGAATAGATGGCCTGTGCGCTATATCCATAGCTGTTGGATGGGGTATATGTGTAGCGGTTACGTATGTTAAGAGAATCCCATGCGTAGTATTCAGTTGTGTTGTATGAATAGCTGTCGCTGTTGCCACGGCTGAAATCTCCCGATAATCTGATGGTTACATTTCGACCATCACTATTCAAACGACGGTTAAACTGCAATGATCCACCTCCTGACATATTGTCGCTGTTACTGCTTGAAAGTCCTGTATTGCGGTTTACAAATATTGATCTGTATGTATCATATTCATCATTCATTGTATCAAGCATTTCATACAAAGGATCATCCATGTACTGATATGGATTCTGATTGTATGTAGCAGATGCGCTCTCTGAATTACTGCCGGATTTGGAGGTGTTGAAGTATGGTCTGATAATGACGTTTGTCATTGTATCAGGGCGCCATTCAACATAGAAATTTGCACGGAATCTGTCATTATTATTGTTGTTTTTGCTGAAACTATTTGAGAATGTACTGGTTTCACCATAGAAATATTCAGAGTTACCTTTTGTCTGATAATCATTTGCTGTATGACCTACACTGACATTACCGCTTGCCTCTAATTTCTCACTTTCATAAGCGTAGTTGGCAGACAGGTTCTGGTATGTGTTCTGTCCGTAGTTTCCACTCCACTGACGGCCACCATTACCAATACCCTGGTCTATTACATTGCTGGCATTCGCATAAATGGTGAAATTGTTGTGGTCTGTAAAACGGTTTGCCATAATCTGACCATTGTAAAGGTTGTTTTCACCATAATCAGAACCATACGCAACATCGTATGTGTTCAGAAGTCCACCCTTCATCTCCTCCTTGGTTTCAAGGTCAAGCACAGTCTGCTCTTCGCCGTCATCAATACCTGTTATACGTGCCAGATCGCTCTTCTTTTCGTATGTCTTCAGACGGTCAATAAGATTTGCTGGAAGGTTTTCCAGTAGTGTTGCTATGTCGTCCACCAAATACTCTTTACCATTAACAAGGATTTGTGTAACTGCCTTGCCATTAATGGTAATGTTACCATCAGCATCAACATCAGCACCAGGCAGTTTCTTGATAAGTTCCTGCACACTTGCACCTTCAGATAATCTGTACGCTGCGCTGTTAAACATGATGGTATCCTTAACTGCTTGTACCTTTGGTACTTCTGCTGTAATAGTAGCCTCTTCCAAAAGATTTGCATCTGCACTTATCTCAATATCCTCCATAACAATGTTACGAGGTGAATTCTTAGTGACACTAAGCTTAACTTCTTTTGTTTTATATCCTATGTATGATACCCTTATTACATATTCTCCGTTCTTTAAACTGGTTGCTGAATAGTTACCTTCCATATCGGTTACAACACCCTTTGCCTGAGAACTGTCGGGAAGTGATAGAATCTGGACTGCTGCCAGAGGCATAGGTTCGTCTAATTCTCCGTCGATAATAACACCAGATACGTTGTGATTGTTAACATTTTGTGCATTTGCCAATAGTGGCATAGTAATAAGAACAAGTAAATAAAAAAAACGTTTCATATACATTTAATTAGTTGATATTCTGCAGTTTGTGTAAAAAGGCGCCGCAGCGCCCTTTTGCGAACGCAAAGTTGCAATTTTTTTTTAACTTTTTAATTATCAATTTAGTTAAGAAATGTTGTTTTACGAAGATACTTGCACTCGTTTTGAAAAATGTCCAAGTGAAGTTGACATTTCTCACTCGTTTATTTGTATCTTTGAGATAAACTCCAAAATACTTGCACTCGTTGGGCGAAATACCAAAGTAAACTTTGTATTTCTCACTCGTTTATTCGTATCTTTGAAACGTCAACAAATTACATTGCAAAAGAATGAACTTACAAGAACTTACAGAAGCTATTGTTGCTGGCGATATGAATAAAGCCGTAACAATGTCACAACAGGCTATTGAAGGTGGTTGTGAACCACAGGCCGTAATCAGTGATTACCTGATAAAAGGTATGGAGATAATAGGTGCCAGATTTGGTGAAGGTAAGGCATTTGTGCCAAATCTTTTGATGTCTGCCCGTGCGATGAAGGGTTGTCTTGATTATCTGAAACCTTTGATGAAGGGTGACACAAGTATATCATACGGAAAGATAGTTATAGGAACCGTTAAAGGCGATTTGCACGATATTGGTAAGAACCTGGTGGCTTCAATGTTTGAAGGTTCCGGTTTTGAGGTTGTTAACCTTGGAATCAATGTGGAGGCTTCAAAGTTCGTGGAAGAGGTTAAGAATCAGAATGCAGATATACTTTGTCTCTCTGCACTGCTTACCACCACTATGAACTATATGAAAGATGTCATAAAGGCAGTAGAAGAGGCCGGTTTAAGAGATAATGTTAAGATTATGGTTGGCGGTGCTCCACTAAATGAGGCTTTCGCACAGGAGATAGGTGCTGATGCCTATACCATTGATGCCAACGAAGCGGTTATAGTAGCAAAACAACTATTAGGCAAATAATTTAAGTCCCATAAAAGAAAGGCTTAAACCTGCCTAAAAGAGAGCATAGCCCCAAAGTTTGAAAAAAACTTGGGGTTTATTTTATACGTAGTATGACATAATGCTCCTTTAAACCTGGAGATGTAGCAGTAATTCTTGCTCTGCCCTCTTTGCCCTGATTCTGAACAACTACAAGACATTTACCATAGAATGCTTTTCTATTATCGGCCTTAAATCTCTCCATAGAGATAGGACTGCCATTATCCACACCGGCTATAAATGCCGGGCCTTCCATAGAGAATTGA
>JAGCKJ010000132.1 GCA_017647575.1 Bacteroidaceae bacterium
ACAAAATGATTAAACTAGGTATTAATGGTTTCGGTCGTATCGGACGTATGGTTTTCCGTGCAGCCGTTGAGAATTTCGGAAACGACATTCAAGTTGTAGGTATCAATGACCTTTTGGAAGCTGATTATTTGGCTTACATGCTGAAGTATGATTCAGTTCATGGTCAGTTCAAGGGTGAAGTATCTGTAGAAGATGGTGCTCTTATCGTAAACGGTAACAAAATCCGTTTGACAGCAGAAATGGATCCAGCTAACCTTAAGTGGGATGAAGTTGGTGCAGAAGTAGTTGTTGAGTCAACAGGTCTGTTCCTTGAGGATGAGAAAGCTCGCAAGCACATCCAGGCTGGTGCAAAGAAGGTTATCATGTCAGCTCCTTCAAAAGATGCTACTCCAATGTTCGTTTATGGTGTTAACCACGAAACATACGCTGGTCAGGACATCATTTCTAACGCTTCATGTACAACTAACTGTCTTGCTCCTATCGCTAAGGTTCTTAACGACAAGTTCGGTATCGTAAAGGGTCTTATGACTACAGTTCACGCTGCAACAGCTACTCAGAAGACTGTTGACGGTCCTTCACGTAAGGACGGGAGAGGTGGTCGTGGTATCCTGGAAAACATCATCCCTTCATCAACAGGTGCTGCTAAGGCAGTAGGTAAGGTTCTTCCTGTTTTGAACGGTAAGCTTACTGGTATGGCATTCCGCGTTCCAACTTCAGACGTATCAGTTGTTGATTTGACAGTTGTTCTTGAGAAGGAAGCTACAATGGCAGAAATTTGCGCTGCAATGAAGGAAGCTTCAGAAGGCGAATTGAAGGGTATTCTTGGTTACACAGAGGATGCAGTTGTTTCAACTGATTTCCGTGGCTGTGCTAACACTTCAATCTTCGATGCTAACGCAGGTATCAGCTTGGATGCTAACTTTGCTAAGGTAGTTTCATGGTATGACAACGAGTGGGGTTACAGCAACAAGGTTTGCGAAATGGCTCGCGTAATCATGAAGTAATAAATGATTATATAAAAGAAAAAAGGTCTTCACTCTGTGGAGGCCTTTTTTTTGTTGATATACTTTGCCGTTTCGGTGGTTTGTATTAATTTTACCTCTATCTATCTGATGAAGAGTATGAAATATGATTTGATTACAGTTTTGGGTCCTACTGCTTCGGGAAAGACTGCATTTGCAGCATCGCTGGCTGCAGCCATTGGTAGCGAAATCCTGAGTGCTGACAGCAGACAGGTTTATCGAGGCATGGATATTGGTACAGGAAAAGACCTGAAGGATTATGAAATAGATGGCAAGCATATTCCTTATCATCTTATAGATATAGTTGATGCAGGATATAAATATAATGTATTTGAGTTTCAGAGTGATTTTCTGAAAGCATACAATGATGTTCATAGCAGGCATAAAATGCCAATTATGTGTGGTGGAACAGGACTTTATCTGGAATCTATTCTTAAGGGATACAGATTGATACCTGTGCCGGAAAATCTTGAATTGCGTGAATCGCTTCAAGGCAAAACTTTAACTGAACTGACTGAGATTCTGAAAGGATATAAAACCCTGCACAATACAACCGATGTAGATACCACTAAACGTGCTATAAGAGCGATAGAGATAGAAGAGTATTACAGACAGCACGAAGTTGAGGCAAACTCTTTTCCTGAAATAAAGAGTTTGATAGTTGGTATAGATATTTCACGTGAATTACGTAGAGAGAAAATTACAAATAGATTAAAGGCAAGATTGGAAGAGGGGATGATTGCAGAGGTTGAACGTTTGCTGCAGTCGGGAATACCTGCTGAAGATTTAATCTATTATGGTCTTGAATATAAATATGTTACACTTTATCTGACTGGGCAATTAGAGTATAGATATATGGTTCAGGAATTGGAAGTGGCTATTCATCAGTTTGCAAAACGTCAAATGACCTGGTTCAGGGGAATGGAAAGACGTGGGCTTAATATTGAATGGTTGCCATATACAGACACTATGCAGCAGAAGGTGGAGAGAGTAATGGAAATATTGAATAGTTGATATGGCAGTTGAACCAGGAAGATGGGGTATAATATATACTCCTCGCGCAGGTGTTAGAAACAAGATGAAACGCTGGTATCAGATTAGAGAATATTTGAATCTGAGAGGCGTTAAGTATGATTCGTTTCAATCGGACGGTGAAGGATCTACTGAGGTTTTAACCAAAATGCTGATCAATAATGGTTATAAAACGATTGTTGTAGTAGGTGGTGATGAAGCACTTAATGATGCTGTAAATGCATTGATGTTTACTCCTCGTGAAGTACGTTCAGAGATAGTTGTGGGTGTTATTCCTAACGGAATAGGCAATGACTTTGCAAATTTCTGGGGATTGGATGTAGAGAATTACAAGCAGGCAATTCACTGGATAATAGAACGTAGAATTAAGAAGATAGATGTAGGATATTGTTCCTACAAAGAGGGTGATGAAGAGAAAGTCCGTTACTTCCTTATGTCTGTAAATATAGGATTGGGTGCCCAGGCTATCAGGCTATCTGATATCTGTAAACGCTTTGGTAAGAAAAATCCGTCATATCTGCTGGCTCTGTTTGCTTTATTCAAGGAGAGAAAGCAGTATAAGATGCGTATCAAGGTGAACAATGAGGATATAAACGATAAGATCATGACCTTGTGTGTAGGTAATACGCGCGGATATGGTCTTACTCCAAGTGCAGTACCGTATAGTGGCTGGCTTGATGTATCGGTTGTTTATCGCCCTAAATTTATGGAGATGATTCGCGGACTTTATATGCTGCTGCACAATCAGTTGCTGAATCATGAACAGGTAAAGCCTTATCGTTCCAAACAGATAGTTGTATCTGAATCGGATGGAACAATTACATGTCTTGATGGACATACTTTGATTCATACCTATCCTTTGACAATATCCTTGGAACCTTCTGTAATGAACTTTATTATCCCCGGTTAAAAATATATACTATGCAGATATTCAATACATCAGATAATTTTTTCCTGTTGGCAGGCCCCTGTGTAATAGAGGGTGAAGAGATGGCGATGGAAATTGCTGAAAAGATTAAGGTAATGACGGATAGACTGAAAATTCCATTTGCTTTTAAAGGATCTTACAGAAAGGCCAATCGTTCAAGAATAGACTCTTTCACAGGAATAGGCGATGAAAAAGCGCTTAAAATTCTTGCAAAGGTGTCGAAAAAGTTTGGCGTGCCTGTAGTAACTGATATTCATCAGGCATCGGAAGCTGCAATGGCTGCTGAATATGTTGATATATTGCAGATACCTGCATTTTTGTGCAGACAGTCAGACCTGTTGGAGGCTGCTGCTAAGACAGGAAAAGTGGTGAATATTAAAAAGGGACAGTTCCTTTCGCCAGAAGCAATGAAATTTGCTGCACAGAAGGTGGTGGATTCAGGAAACAGCAATGTGATGCTAACTGAACGTGGTACAACATTTGGATATCAGGATCTGATTGTTGATTATAGGGGCATACCTGAAATGCAGAAGTTTGGTTTTCCTGTAGTGGTGGATTGTACTCACTCTTTGCAAAGACCAAATCAGTCTGCCGGTGTTACAGGTGGACAGCCGGAGATGATAGAAACAATAGCAAAAGCGGCGGTGGCTGTAGGTGCTGATGGCTTGTTTATGGAGACTCATCCAAATCCTGCTGTAGCAAAAAGCGATGGTGCCAATATGCTTGCGTTGGACTTATTAGAACCATTGTTGGAGAAATTAGTAAGACTTCGTAAAGCACTGTAATTATTCCACCAATTAAAGAAAAGTATTAACGCAACAGACATAGTCCCAGAAAGCAATCAACTTTCTGGGACTAATAGTATATATACAAAAAAATGGGACATCGTTTCCCAACGATGTCCCAAAAACAACTCTATTATAAAAACACATTAAAAGCCACCGCCCATCATCATGTTCATATCCATATCCTGAACGGTAATACCTTCAGGTACAGTGAACATAGAAGCTGGAACTGTGACATTCTCCTCGA
>JAGCKJ010000133.1 GCA_017647575.1 Bacteroidaceae bacterium
ACCATATAAAACTGGCAGCACTTATTATTCCAAATGCTCCCTGTTCCATAATGCCTATTATATTGTTGGCATACATAAGAATCTGTTTGATAATAGCTTCCTGTCCGGAAAAGTTGAGAAGAAGAAGTTCTTCAAGTTTATCTCCTATGCCAAATCCGCTTGTTATGGCAAAAGCCACAGCTACACAGGGAATAAGTGCCATTGTGGTAAAGTATGCCAATGCAACTGCGCGGTAGTTTACCTTTTGGTTTCTGAAAGTAGCAAGTGTCATTATAAGCACCTTGAGATATTGAGCTGCACGCGCCCTGTTTTTACCAAACAGTGTGGTGTCCAATTCCCAGATGCCATTTCTTACAAAATCTAAAACCTTTCTAAACGGACCTTTTATATCCATAGATGTAATTTGTGGGGCTAAGATACAACAACTTTTTGGATTATAAGAAGAATTTGAGTGCCTCTGTGTATCCGTCAAAACCTTTACCGCAGATAGTTTTAGCGGCGTAGAGAGAAATATATGAGAACTTTCTGAACTCTTCGCGGCAGTTGATGTCGCTAAGATGAACTTCTACAGTTGGTAATCCTACAGCTTTCAGAGCATCCAGAATAGCTATGCTTGTATGTGTATAGGCTGCCGGATTTATTATAATTCCATCAAAACGGTTGTATGCTTCCTGAATTTTATCAACTATGCAACCTTCGTGATTGGACTGATAGATTTCAACTTCAAGCCCCATGGAAGTGGCTGCTTTCTGAATAGTATCTTCAAGTGCTGCGTATGTATTGTTGCCATAGATGGCAGGCTCTCTTATTCCTAAAAAGTTAAGGTTTGGACCATTTATCACCAGTATCTTCTTCATATACCTCTTATTGAAAGATTGTCATAATCAATGTTGTCTATATTTTCAGGTTTCTCTGTGTATCTGATTGTTGCAACGCAGGAAACTCTTTCGCCGGCTGTTACTATTTCATAGTTCCATAAATCGGTTTCGTCTGTTCTGAATGCAGAACATTCCAACTCTTCGCCAATGAATGATTCCTGTTTGAACTTTATGGAGAGTTCACTGACCAAATGTGATTGCAGGTAATCACCCGGAAGTGCAGCCAGACAGACATACAGGTAGGTCATGTTGGTTACATGGTGGTTGAAATCGGCATCACTTCTGTTTGTTATATGTTTGTGCCTGCATTCAAAACTGCCTGATGCGGGCTGCTTGCGTTTGTGGGTCCCGTATATCAGTTCATTGCATACCTCTACGTCGTGTAGTATTGAATTGGCTCTTACAGGAGTACGCTTTTCAATATCAAGCATAGCCCATGTACTGTCACCAGATGCTACAATGTTTCCATTATGCCATATTCTGAAATCTGCATATACCTTTACGGCAGGTTGTTCCGATACCCACAGCTCTACCTTTACGGTTTCACCCCAAAAAGGTTGTATGTCTGAAACCTTAAATGAGAAATCGGATATTATCCACATCCTGGACTGACGTCTTAAATCGAATGCAGCACAGTGATGATGCGCCATATATGTGGCAAAGCAATCCTGAAACAGTCCTGCTATGCCTGCCGGAGACAATCTGAAGTCCTGGTCCATAATGGCATTAATCACATAATACTCTTTATTGCAATATTTCATAATATCTCTAATTTGCCGCCTAAATTAATAAAATCTTTGCAGAAATCGGGATACGATTTGCTTATACACTCAATATTGTTGATAAGGCAGCTGCCTTTTGCAACAGATGACATTACTAAAGCCGATGCTGCTATGCGATGATCTGCAGCAGAATCTATACTGCATCCGGCAATTGCTTTACCGGGTTGTATGGTGATGGAATTATCTGTTGCTGTACTCTGAATGCCAAATGCCTGGAGCATATTCATTGTACTGACTATTCTGTCGCTCTCCTTTAATCGTAAGCGTTTTATACCGTTGAATGTAGATGCACTCTCTGCCTGTGATGCTGCTACAGAGAGAATAGGGACCAGATCAGGGATGTCTGAACAGTCTGTTTCAATACCGTGCATTTCAGAAGGGTATGCAATGATACTGTTCTCAATAATCTCAATTTTTGCACCCATCTCCTTCAGAATATCCACAACCTTTTTATCGCCCTGTACAGAGTTATTGTAATCCACTCCGCGGCATATTACAGGACTTTTGCCTATACATCCTGCTACAATCCAGAATGCAGCTCCGGACCAGTCGCCTTCGGCAGATAATTGAACAGGGGTAGTGTATTTCTGGCCTCCGCGTATATAATATCCCGAACCTGTATGTTTAATCTCTATTCCAAAGAGTTCCAGCGTTCTTAGTGTTATGGCAATGTATGGCGCACTTTCAATTTTTCCTGTCAGAATCAGTTCGCTATCTTCTTCAACTACAGGAAGTGCCATCAGAAGTCCTGTGATGAACTGTGATGAAACAGAGGCATCTATGGTGTATTTTCCTCCGGATAGCAATCCTTTGCAGTTCAATGGAAATTTGCCGGCTTCGGACAATTCAACTCCGTGGGAAATCATCTCTTCATAAAGAGGTGATAATGGACGCTTATTTAATCTGCCTTCTCCGTAAAAGGTGGCATTTGCACCCAATGCTGCTGCAACCGGTAGCATAAAGCGGAGAGTAGATCCACTCTCCCTGCAGTTTAAAACAGAACATTCAGAACTGTTTTTTCCCCTTTTCATCGGAGAAATTTCAATATAATCCTCCTTTATCGATATATCTGCTCCCAATGCTCTGAGACAATCGGCAGTGGCTGCTATATCATCGCCGGCACCTTTGCAGGATATCCTGATATCCCTGTCGCCAAGGGCTGCACATATCATCAGTCTGTGTGCAACCGATTTTGACGAAGGAATGGTAACCTCCCCACTAAGTGATTCGTGAACAAAAACTCTATTCATCACTATATAATTTCAGAATATGTGCCAAAGTATTTGAACTGCTCTTCACAATGATCCAGTTCACTGATCAGAGATGCGAACTTGTCGTTGTAAATGGATAATTCAATGTCAAAGTAGAAGGTGAATTCAAAATCCCTGTTAGGGATAGGGCGGCTCTCCAGTTTAACCAGGTTGGCTCCAATTGCACTGAAGCGTGACAATACACTGAACAGTTTGCCCGGTTTGTTTGGAATAACCATCATGATACTGGTTCTGTCAGCACCTGGGTATATCTTCATCTCCTTGGTGATGCAGATAAAGCGGGTATGGTTGCTGTCATAGTTCTGAATACTGTCTGCCAACAGATCCATGTTGTATAGTTCTGCACAACTTCTTGAAGATATTGATGCCATTGTTCCGGTAGTATCTTTGGCAACCATTGAGGCTGCAATGGCAGTATTTTCACACGGGATTACCTGAACTTCCTTTAAATTGTTCAGGAAGTGAGAACATTGTCTTATAGCCTGTGGGTGTGAATATATAGTCTTGATGTTGCTCAGTTTTGTACCCTTGCTTCCAAGCAGCAGATGGTCAATTCTTACTCTGGTACTACGAACTATATGGACATCATATTTAACCAGAAGATCATAGATTTCATTCACAGAACCTGCGGTTGAATTTTCAATAGGCAGTATTCCGTATGTGCAGAAACCATCAGCAACCATTTTTAATACGCCTTCAAAGGTCTTTGCCCACATTATTTCAGGAACCTCAAACAAACGTTCGGCTGCGGACTGTGAATATGCGCCCTCTACACCTTGGCAGGCTACCATTGCTCTTGCGGGGAATGCTTCCGGTTTTGCGTATATAATCTTTGACAACTCTTTGTATAGCGGAGAATCTTTCTCCTTATACATAGATTCGTACGCCTTGCTTATATCAAAAATGGAACGGTACAATGAACGGCCAAAATCCTCCATGTGTGGTGGGAGTAATTTAGATATACGTGCCAAAACCTGTCTCTCTCTTGCTGCATTGTTTATTGGCTCGTTCTTCTTACGTTTGTATTCACCAATACGGTTGACAATATTCATTCTCTCTTCGAACAGTTTGCAAATCTGATTGTCAACAATATCAATCTCCTCTCTCAATTTGTCAAGTTCCATATCTGTTTAAAGTTTTATTCTGTTTAATAATGATAGTAATTCTTCCGTTGGAATGGTATGAAGAATACATTTTCCAACGCTTTCAGGGATAACAATTGTGATCTTCTCTTTCTGTCTCTTCTTATCCGATAAGGATACTCTGTACAATTGTTCGGCAGAGTAGGGGCATGATGTATCAAAACCATACATTTCAACGATGTTTTTGATAGGTTCAACCACATCTGCGTATCCGCACTCCTTGCCTAATTTAGCTGCAATAACCATACCTTTTGCTACAGCTTCTCCATGGGTAATGGTAAAGTTGCTCAGAAGTTCTATACTGTGTCCCAAGGTGTGACCGAAATTTAGCAACTGACGTTCTCCTTTGTCAAATTCATCGGCAGTTACTACATCACGTTTTATGGAGATACATCTTGCAATAATCTCTTCAGGATTGCCTTTTGTGCTCCTTGACAGAATATCGAACAGCTTTTTGTCAAGTATTACACCGTACTTTATAACTTCGGCATAACCATCTCGCAGAATGTTTGCCGGCAGGGTTTCAAGCGTAGCTGTGTCGCAAATTACCAGAGATGGCTGGTGAAATGCGCCAATCAGATTTTTCCCGGCAGATATATCAACAGCAGTCTTACCACCTACAGAACTATCTACAGCTGCAAGCAGGGTAGTGGGCACCTGAATGTATCTTATGCCACGCTGATAGATAGCCGATGCAAATCCTGCCATATCGCCAACAACACCTCCACCCAATGCAAGAATCAGATCGCTGCGTGTTATCTGTTCAGCGGCCAGAAAGTTAATAAAGCCAAGAACTGTGTTTATGTTCTTGCTCCTTTCTCCATTGGGAAAGATATACTTTACACAGCTGAAACCATTCTGTTGCAGTGATTCAGTTACAGTGTCAGCATAGAGACTGTTCACAATGTCGTCAGTAAGGATAGCTATCCTGCATTTGTCAAACTGATTGGCAACAACAGCGCCAATTTCGGCAAGAGACCCATTACAAACCAAAACATCGTACTGTTTTGAAGTGTTTACTCTTATTGTAGTATAATTGTTCATATACTTTAGTTGTCTGAAAGTTCCTTTGCTATTCTGCCATCTCGTAACAGATTACAAAGATATTCATTGTTTTCTTCAAGTTTTATAATTAGAACAATTTTCTTATTTCACTCACTTTGCCTGCTACTTTGGTGAACTGTTCCGGTGTTAGAGACTGTGCGCCGTCGCAAAGCGCATGCTCAGGATCATTGTGAACTTCAATAATCAAGCCATCTGCACCAGCTGCTGTAGCTGCCATAGACATAGATTCTACCAGTGAACGTTTACCTGTAGCATGGCTTGGGTCAACAATAATCGGCAAATGAGAAAGTTCTTTAACCATAGGAATAGCTGCCAGATCCAGTACGTTGCGGGTGTATGGATCGTAGCTGCGAATGCCGCGTTCGCACAGAATAATGTTCTCATTACCTTCTGACATTATATATTCGGCACTCATAAGCCACTCTTTAAGTGTGCTTGACAAACCTCGTTTAAGCAGAATAGGTTTGTTCAGTTTGCCCAGCTCCTTAAGCAGTTCAAAGTTCTGCATGTTTCTGGCGCCAACCTGAATTAGATCCACATCTTCAAACAGATCAAGATGGCTGGCACTCATAATTTCAGTTACAATAGGCAAACCTGTTGCCTTTCTTGCTTTACGGAGCAGCTCCAGGCCTTCGCCACGTAGTCCCTGGAAGTCGTAAGGCGATGTTCTGGGTTTGAATGCGCCTCCGCGTAGCAGTGTGGCACCTGAACGTTTGACATCTTCTGCAATACCTATTATCTGTTCTTCTGATTCTACAGAACATGGGCCTGCAATAATAGCAAAGTTTCCGCCACCAATCTTTACCATATTTTTGCCACTACCTATCTCTACAATAGTATCATTAGGGTGAAAACGGCGGTTGGCACATTTGAATGGTTCGCTTATTCTTGTTACATGGTCTATAATTTCCAGACCATTCAGAAGGTCTATGTCTATCTGACTGGTTTCACCAATCAGTCCAAAGATGGTTTGAAACTTACCTTCGCATATATGTACTTCAACCCCCTGTGCTCTCAACCAGTTTATCAGACTACTTTTCTGTACATCTGATACTCCATTTTTCAATACTGCTATCATATCTCCTAATATTTATATATTAAAAAAAGCCCGAATCTGAAGTGAACCCCAAAAGTTAGACAAAAAACTTTTGGGGTTTATTTTATGCGAAAGAAACACGATCACCAAGCATTGCTCAAATACATGCATATGCTTGAAGATGGCTATTCCATCAAGTACATTCACTCTATGTATGGAA
>JAGCKJ010000019.1 GCA_017647575.1 Bacteroidaceae bacterium
TCATAAACGAATATTCAAGCAGAGCCACCGCCCACGACAATAGAATTATCACATAGAGAGGCCAATCTGTTGAAATCTTCATCTCCTGTAATTTTAAATTACCATACCAAGCAAACGTCATAAAAATGTTGGACACCACCAACATCAAAATTGTAAAAAGAGCTTTCATATACCTTATTAGTGAAAAATTCGGCGCGAAATTAGCAAAAGAAGACGATATTATTAAAAAAATGCCTACCTTTATAGTTTGTATTTCAACACTTGCAACAAATATGAACATAACAAGAAGAATTATACTGATAATAACCTGCTGCATTCTGACCATCGGAGTCAATGCGCAGACACTTCAGCAGGGACGTAATCTCTTTGCCAAAGGCGATTACGAAGCTGCCAAGCCTATCATGCTTAAATACCTTAAGCAGAAACCTGCAGATGCCAGCAGAAACTACTGGTACGGCGTATGTCTTATGGAGACCGGATACCCGGAAGAAGCTATAGCTTATTTGAATAAGTCTATCCCAAAAATTGTGAGAGCATATCGTTACATTGGCGACTACTATTGTGCTAAAGAACTCTATGCAGAGGCCATAGACAACTACGAACTCTTTGTGGCAGGATTCAAGGCCGACAAGGAGCTTCACAATGACAGCATAGAGAATCTGTACACCCACAAAGCCGACAGTCTGCGCACCCTGTTCCGTATGATTCGCAGCACAAACAAAGTGTGTGTAATAGACAGTTTCATAGTAAGTAAGGACGAACTTTTCAACTCATATCTTACAGGCCCATCAACAGGTAGTTTTGCCAACTATGCCGAATTCTTCAACGAAGAAAAAGATGGCGATGTATTCCTGCCTGAAATGGAAAACAGTGTGGTTTTCAGCAGAAAGGAGAATGACAAATACAAACTATACCAGCGCTTCCGCAGTTTTGACAGTTGGGTAGATGAACAGCCCATTAAAGGCCTGGAGAGCGATGGAGATCTGCGCTATCCTTTTATACAGAACGATGGCATCACCATCTACTATGCCGATAACGGAAGCAACTCATTGGGTGGATATGATATCTTTGTATCGCGTTACAATTCATCTACAGACAGATATCTTGTGCCGGAGAACATTGGCATGCCATTCAATTCGCCTGCAAACGATTATCTGTACGTTATTGATGAGGTAAACAACTTGGGATGGTTTGCCACAGACCGCCGACAGCCGGAAGATACCGTCTGCATCTATGTATTTGTACCGAACGAACGTCGCACCAAATACAATTATGAAGGAGGCGATACAGCCACCATTCACAACGTAGCACAGCTTCTCTCCATAAAGGAGACACAGACCGACCTTGAAGAGGTACGTGCAGCCCGTCAGCGACTGACACTTCTGGCATACGACATTCGCGACAAGGAGAAACAGAGCGGCAATATATTCGTAATTGACGACCTTACCGACTATCGTTCTGAAAACGATTTCCAGAGCCCCGAAGCCCGCACATTGTATCTGCGTTGGTTAGACATCAGGAACACATACTCTGACGATGTCATCAGACTGGAAAATATGAGAAACAGATATCATCAATCTTCAAAGCAGGAGAAGGAAGAGATGAAAAATCAGCTTTTGCAACTTGAA
>JAGCKJ010000020.1 GCA_017647575.1 Bacteroidaceae bacterium
AGATCAAAATATAACTGGTAGTAAAATAATGACATGAATATACATATGCACAAAAATCTTCTATCAGAAGATTATAATCTGTTGAAAATGCTGTTGAATTATGTTATAATAAAATCTCCAGATAAACCAAAACCAAAACCAAGACCAAAACCAAAACTGAAAAAGGAGAAGTGATCAATATGACCATTATCAGAACAGACCGATATAATTACATTGTGAAGACCAGTGCAGGCTATGAGTTTTCAATAATAAAAAGAGAATTCAGCAAATACTGGTATGTAAGCAATGAAGACATGAAGGTTGGCAGATGCTGTGAAGATCTTGCAGAAGCTCTTGATTACATCGAATACATCATGCTCATATAGTATAATCTCCTAAAACAGCTTCCAGAAGCATCTGAGCTGTGATCAGGTGCTTTCTCAGCGGTGTCTCAGCCGCAAATACTCATATCCTTATTAAAGCTTCAGTTTCTGAGCTTATCAGAAACGTTCCCTGACAGGTTTCAGCATCTGTACCTTAACAGATGCTCATAAGCCTGCACTATGGTTTGATGCAGGGTAGTACAGAGCTATCACCTTCTGCCGTTCTGAAGCATTGACGGTTATCAGTGCTATCACAGAACAGCTGCAGAGCTGCAAAGCTAATATCGATACCTGCAGCTGTAATCGCAATATGTCATTCTAATGTTTTTTCGGGAAATAGTGAAATTACAAAAGTCAGCAGTCATAGCTCTCAGAGCATTCAGATTGAATTTTAAGGGACTTCAGTGACACATAAGGTAATTACACTATATCGAGACTGAACACGAGAAAAACACCAATTTAGAAGAAAGTAGGAAATGAAAATGAACACAAAAGAGAAACCAAGCACATCATTCTCAATTGACGACCTGCAGGAGCTTGCAGAAGCAGAGCAGGCTGTAGACACAGCAGCTGCAGTGAAGGTATCAGAAGATGAGCTTGTCAGTGAAGAAGCTGCAGAAGTAGCTTCAGCGGATCACAGACAGCTCAGAGCGCTTGCAAAAGTCAATACAACATTTGACATGTCAGCTGATATTGATCACAGGATATTCGAGACTTTTCCCCTGAATGAATCTAATCCTATAAGATTCAGTGCAACATGCGATGAAGTAAGACTTTTCAATGCTATCAACAGTAACAGTGAAGCTGTTGCAGATCATCTGGGCGAAGATCTCAAAGTTATTGACATAGTAGTCACTACAGCGCAGGTAAGTACAGACTTTAATGACGACTTTGCCGAGAAGGAAGATAAACCGTGCGTACACTTCTTCTGTGAAAATGGTACACATTATGCATCAGTATCAAACGGAATTATCAAGAGTACAGAGAATCTTCTGCTCTGCAGAATAATACCGTCTCCAGAATCGCCAATTGTGATCAGGTGCAAAGAGATCAAGACCAAAAAAGGAACAGCACATACATTTGATCTTATATCACGCTGAAGATATAAGAACAACCTTAAATCAATCTCCTAATCTACATAAAACCAAGATTACGTTAATTGAATCAATACAGCCTGCAGATAATGCAGGCTGAATTTTTAAAGAAAGTAGTGTATAGATTATGAATGATGAAGTAATGCATAGATTCTTCTTTATATTTACAAAGGAATTTCAATTCATAGAAAGTCAGTTTGAATTACAGAATAATCAGTATGATGAATTCATACTCGGTGCTGCTACTGCGCTTTTCAATATATTCAGATATGAAGCATATCACGATGATGCACTGGAATTTTCAGATTTTCTGAAGAGATTGAACGAGCTTGCAGAGCAGCATATAAGAGAATGTAAAGCAGGTGAAAATAATGCCTAATAATAATCTTGAATCTCTTCTGCATCTGCTGAGATATCTGATATATGTTGACAAATCGTGGCAGTGTACCAGAACAAGCTGTCACTTATGTCCTTATTATTCACTTAATAACGGATATGGAAAGAATTGCAGCGAATTAAAGGATAGTGAAAAATTAGCAATTATCTGCAGAGAAGCAGAGAAGATAAAATTTGAAGAAGGTGACTATCATGATCTACAAGAACTATGAAGAATTCACAGACAGAGTAAGAGAGACAGTACTGGAAGACTGCAGCACATACTTTGTTGTAATGCGAAGCGGTTACAGCGTGAATGATCTTCTTGAAAGCACATTCACAGTTGAAACAGTATCACCGTATTTTCCACACACAGGAGAAAATGGTATAATGTGGTTCAATGACTGGTATGAAGGGCAGCAATATATTGAGCTGTATGACATGATACCAGAAGAGAGGCTGCTTGATATACTCTTCCATACCAGAAGTAGTGAAGATATAACAGATTAATATGTAAAGGGGATATGCTGCAATGATAATCGATAATATACTGAGAACACTTAATAAATATATGGAAGATGTATTTGACACATTCGGAGGACAGAGCAAAGAATATATGAAAGCGCTTAAGCAGGTCAAAGAATCACTTCCAGAGCCTGTACTTGAAGACGTTGCAAGACAGGGATTAGACTATTCAGGCGATTCACCTGAAGAGCCGTTGCAGCTGTCCAGATCCAAGTCAGCAAAGAATGAGCTTGACAGCTTCAAGGAAGATCTGAGGCAGCTCCGAGAGCTGCAGAAAGAGACAGGTACAGCAAAAAGACAAGCAAGAAAATATATCGATGATGCAAAAGACAGAGGCATTGATGTCAAGAATAAAGATGAATATATCAGGGAAGAAGCGCAGCATCAGTACGACTTTGACAATTCAACAAATGACTGGTATGAAGATGTCATGTCAGATGATGATATACCAGACGAATGGAAAGAAGAGATCAGAGATAAATACTCAGATCTCAATGAAGATTATGATGATGCTAATTTCAGAGATGA
This sequence comes from Bacteroidaceae bacterium, assembly GCA_017647575.1. GTDB lineage: Bacteria > Bacteroidota > Bacteroidia > Bacteroidales > Bacteroidaceae > Colenecus. The sequence continues at coordinate 2,885 of JAGCKJ010000020.1, forward strand.
ACTGGAAATAATGGTCAAGATAGCACAGCGAAAAGCAAAAGCTGCAAGAAAGCGTAAAAAGAATGATCCTGAGCCTGAGCCTGAAACACCTCCGTCAGGTATCGGATATAGTATTGATGACGACTTCGGAGGGCTTGATATATGATCCCTGATACACTTCTAACAAGAGACAATATCCCTTTTGTTGTCATGCAGGTATTAAAAGGCGTGACAACTTGTCAGAATCAGGAGCGACAATCAAAGAGATCTGAGCTGTATTTAAGATGCGGTGCAGGTTATGATACTGAATCGACCACTGTTACAGATGCTGCAGGAAAGCCGTTATTTGCATTTGTATACCACATTCAGATAATGATAAATGGCAGCTATATCTATTTTCGTGAAATTGAGCTTTTAACACCATTCCTTAAAGAGCTTGCAGAAGGTATTCGAAAATACAGACTGAAGAAAAAACAGCCGAAGCTCATAATATGGGTTGCAAATCTCAGTCATGAATACGCATTTTTTAAAAAGCAGATAGCAGCTGCAGGTATAACAGATCTCTTTGCTAAGACAGCACGAACACCATTAAAAATAGAAGTATGCGGTTGCATTGAATTCAGAGAAGCGATAGGGCTTTTTGGTAACAGTCTTGCAGATATTGCAAAGAAGAATACAAAAACGCAGAAGCTTGTTGTGTATGATGAAGAAGGCAATATAATTGAATCAGATCTTGACTATAACCTAGTAAGAACACCTGATACACCAATAAAGAAAGCACCTGAAAAAGGGCATAAATACAGCGAATATGAGTACATGCGAAATGACGTGAAGATCTTAGACGAGCTGTCAGAAGTTGCTTTTAAGAAGTTTACAGACCAGAAGCTGAAGATCCCGATGACTTCAACTGGAATACTCAGACAGGAATGCAAGAACATGATAAATATAATACGCTTCGAAGAGATCATGAATAGCAAGCTTATGCCGTTTACTGAACATGATTATTTCATGCAGCGTAAATTCATGTATGCAGGAGGCTTATCAGGGACTTCACCAATATACGCAGGTGAATTCATTGAACACAGTAAATGTGCTGATATAGTCTCTGATTACCCAGCTCAGATGAATCACCATTTATTTCCTGCAGGAGAGCTGAGAGAGACAGCACCGCAAAACTATAACAAGCTTGGAAGTAAATTCAGAATAATGCTTTTTGTCTGCGATATAAGAGCAAAAACTGCTCATAGTGTTCTGTCAAAGCATAAGATAGTTAACTTTGACAATGACAAGCACTGCAGAGGGATCGGAAAAGCAAGATCTGCAATAGTTCTTAATGGTAAAGTATGGTCAGCTAATAACGTTTGCTTGCTTCTTAATAATACAGAGTTAAAAGGACTGAAGGAGCTTTATCACTTCAGGAATATCAGGCTGCTCAGATTATGGTATTTTACTGAAAAGAAAAAAGCTCCTTATCATCTGAGAAAATGCATGAATAAGTACTACCTGAGAAAGCAGGAGCTTAAAGAGCAGGGACTTGATGATACTATCGAATATAAAATCTGCAAGGCTATGGTGAACAGCTTTTACGGCATGTCGGTCACTAAGTTGTATGACTGCATTTTTAAATGGTCTGAAGGTGAGCAGAAGATCATCGAAGCTGCATCAGACAGACCATATGACAGGCAGCGTGAGCATGTCTGGTTAAATCCATATGTAGGATACTGGACTACAACATATGCAAGGTGCATTCTCTTTCATTACATTGCAAAATATCCAGAGCTTATACTGCAGTACGATACTGACAGCTTATACTATATTACAGAGCCGTCACAAGTGAAGCTTCTGAAGACCAGAGACTGTACTGCACAGGAGCTGATAAACGAATTTGAAGAAGATCTCAAAGAATACAGTAACATGATGTATGAGAAGAATCTGAGAATTTTCAAGGGTGATAAACATTTTCTGACTTTAGGATCTTGGGATATAGACAAAGAAGACAGCACAGGTTTTAAAGGTCTTGGAGCTAAAAGATATTTAGTCAGAAAAGCAGACGGAAAATTAAAGCCTACAGTTGCAGGTATGAGAAAATCAGCTTTTGTGAAGTACATAAAAGAATCAGGTGCAGATCCTTTTGAATTTTTCTCAGAAAATATGAAGCTTGACAGAATGAAAGCAGATAAGCTTGCATCAGCTTACTATGACGGAGAAGAAGAAAAAGCAGTGAAAATAAAAGACTATACAGGTCATGAAAGTGTAGTTACCATAGGTACATATCATGCTCTTTACAGTATCAGCTTCGACATAAGAACAGCTGAAAAGTATATGAGATTAGCTCAGATGTTCAAAGAAGATCAGGCAATACCGCCTGAATACAGGCAGGACAAATACAAGCTTATAAGGCAGTATCTGTACAATGAAAAGGTGATAAAATGAATAAATGCATATATCTTAAAGAAGACAGAAAATGCAGCAAATATAATGTTGATTGTATCTGGTATAAGGAATGCGCTGATTATAAAGAAAGTAAAAATGAAGCTTCCAAGCATTACAGTGCAGAGCCTATCATTGAATACGGTGAAAAAATAAACTGTCCTACAATAGGTATAGCAGGCGGAAAAGGAAACGGTAAGACCTACGACATATTAAGACATTACCTGAAGGAAAGAATTGAAAAAAAGCGCATTCTGAGGTTTCTCAGAAGGTACAGAGAATCTATTTCACCAAAAGCTCTTCAGAACTACTGCAGAGCGCAAAGACAGAATCTTATCAATTATTCTGCAGGCGAATTCAATGACTTCCAGTATTATCAGAACAGATTCTTCATGGTCAGAAGAAATGACAGTGGAGAGATCATGCACAAAGATCAGACAGCATTCATGCACTGCAGTGCTCTTAATTCAGTTGAAGCTTTCACTGGAGCTGATGAGGGTGATTGTTCTGCTATATTCTATGACGAATTCCTTAGCCGTGAAAAAGAGCTTCCAGATGAATTCTATAATCTCATGATATTTCATAACAACTGTACACGTAACAGAACAGATCATTATACTCCATTAATTCTGGTAGGAAATACAGTGACCAGAAACAGCTCTTTAATAACTAATTTCGGTGTTGACCTGTACAGCATGAAAAAAGGTGAAATAACAGTCGTTAAGAACAGTAAGAAAGAGCCGACAATTGTTTTTGAATTCTGCACTGATGCTCCAGTCATGAAAGAAGCCGCCAAAACATACTATGACAGGTTCGAAAATGACCGTATCAAAATGATATATAAAGGTGACTGGACTGTATCAAACTATCCTATGCTGCCTAAACAGGAAATAGACAATGCTTTTCTTATCGCATCTATCAAGATCATAGCACCTTCAAATAGTGCGCTTCTTTTTTCATTCATGAGAACAGGAGATAATTTATTCGGATATGTATGCAAATTCGAAGATGATGATACACCTCACCTTTGTACTATGATAAACAAGACATATATTTTCAAGAAGCCTAATTATATCAATTATCTGCCTAACAGGGGAATTTTCAAGACCTTCAGTAGACTTATATACACAAAGAATGTTTATTTCGATTCTATGGAAACAGGTGAATACTTCAGGGACTTTCTGAAGAATCTCACAGGAGCGCAAAATCTGACTAGTGTATATAAGTAAAAATAAAGAGCTGCATCAGATGCAGCTCTTTTTCTTATTAAATGATAACACCTTCAGCTATTGCAGCTCTGAGCAGATCAAGTTCTGCAGCTGTTGCTGCATATCCGTGAACATTAGTTACCATGCCGTTAAGATCTGGAGCTGTTCCCACGACCAGACCACTATTCATTGAGGATATCTGACCTTCGATGCAGCATGCAAAACCAGTAGTTCGACCATATCTCGCAAGCTGCACATCATTCCACTGCGGAGGCTGACCAGTGATTATAACGTCACCTGAAGGATAGTATATTATCAGTCTGCACTGAAGATCTATCGCCCAGCCTCCAACAGCTGAAGCAGATCCTATAATATGTATAGGCGCATTCTGATGCTGCAGATCATACTCTGCTCTTTCTTCTTCATTTCGTGCCTCCTGATATGAATATATCATCTTGATAGGATCTTTAACGATCCGCATCAATCCACCAATAGAAACATTACCAAGTGAAGCTGACTGAGATTCAAGAGTGCGATTTGCTTTATTCGCTATTGCATTATTGAGCTGAGAAGCGACTGTAACTGCCTGCGTTCCTGTAACAGGTATATCAATTGCTATATTGCCGTTTACAGTCTCAATAACAAGATCGTCAGACATAATAAAGCCTGTTGCTGTACCTGTAGTGAAGTCAACAACTAATTGAACATTTAAAGTACGTCCTATGATATCTGCAGGATTGAGCTGTATCGTACCGCAAAACGGGATATACAGTTCCATTTTCGTGTAAGGTTCATAGTCTAGGAAGCTATCTCCGAATTTAGGATTGATAGTACTGCCATAGAACAGATAGAAATATGCTGTTTTTTCCATTTCATAGGCTGCTATCCCTGTATCTGTCTTGCCTAGTTTTATTGTAGTTGATGATACCTTTGGAATAGACATAGGATAGCGCTGCAATGATACTATAGCGTCTATAGGGTTATTTGTCAGAAACATATCGATATATTTGTCTGTCAGATCTGTGAAGTCAGTGCCTCCGTCAGACAGAGCTGAAGAGATAGACCAGAGAGAAGCTGCAAGCTGCTGCACTGCAGATGCATTGATAACGTATCTCTTTGTCATTGTTGCAAGATCTCCTATACTGTTAAAAACAGTCTGTGTATTATACGTATTTTCAGGTGAAGGGGGAGGTCTTGAAGGATCATAATTTGACTGTGATGCAGTCTTCCAGATATAGTTAGGAGCTGCAGTATTGCCTGAACCTTTAGTATATGTGCCATCGGTATAACCATTACTCTTGATAACACCCAGACACATTTTTTCGTCTGTCCATCTGTCTTCATCTCTTCCTGCGTCTGCAAGATCATAAACGTCATCTGAAAAGAAAAGACCATATCCTGCAGCAGTCTTTCTGAGCATTTCAAGATTATCTTCGATATCTCCTTCGAGTTCGCACCAGAAGCTTCTAAGACCTACAGTTGAAGTCGTATCTGTTTTAAAGCCTGAATTGACATACTTAGTGCCGAGCAGTATTCCTGAAGTAGATGATACTCCTCCTGTACCGTCAAGCTTCTGGTTGCCTATTGATGCTATAACGTTTGGTGTATTAGTTACTCCAGATCCTGCAGGTGCATGTCCGAAGAGAGGCATATAATTCTTACTGTTCTTGTAATAGTTTGATATAGGCTGCCAAACATGCTTTTCAGATATAGTACCCCATGAATCATTGAATCTTAAATTGCATGTAGTATCAGGAATAAAGCACTGGTCAACTCTTCTAGAATTGCTGTAAGTACCGTCAGTATTGCTTCTGATATATACATCGAGATACGCTGAAATTATAGGGTGACCATGTCTCCATAATTCAGTCTGTGATTCATACCAGTGCAGCGACTGAGGGGTTACTTCGATATTCTGTGGAAGACCTGTTTTTGTATCATAAGTACCGTCAAAATAATAGACCATGATAACACCAAAAAGAGATCTGATACCAAAATCTCTCCAGTATGACATGTACAGATTGATATTGACGTTGTTTAAATGTGTATTAGTATCATAGCCTGCATTTGCAGAATCATATCCACCGCCTACGTAATATAAGAATCTCGTGGGATATGAATTACTGTACATTGGATTATAAAGTATACCTGTGAGCTGTGAAGTACCTGTAGTTGTTGGTCTGTCATGCATGTATGAATAGCAGTTTATAAAGCAGATAGGTTGAGGATCATTCTTTTTCTGCTTATAAAGCCATGCTTCATCACGTTTTGGAGGCAGAAAGTTGTAACTATCACTAATAGGTTCCGCAAATGCGTCTGTACCTACAGCCCCTATATCGTTTAAAGGCAGATCTGGATTAGCAAGAGCTGTATAGCATATTGTCTGGTCAAGAGGGTGATTAAAATCCCAGAAGCCGTGACTTGCATTCAGATAACCAATATATAAAGCTTCATTGACTATTCTTCCACCTGTTGGATTAGTGCCCAGTGCGCTCATATCATTCTTTACGAATGGAGGGAAGTCTTCGAAGTCAGTATCGTCAAGATCTGCAGCTCCTGTTCTTGCATTCATGGTATCATATTCCGTATAAGGACTTCCCCATATACTTGTATCTACTGTCATGGTATTGGTGCACCTCCTACTACGGTTAATAAATAGCTGTATTCTGCATCAGTATCAAAGCTCTGTGACGTTTCTGGAAGTACAATTGATGTAACAATCTTTGAAGTCGGATTTACAGGCAGATTTTTGTCTATAATTCTTGTGGGCTGTGCGATATTTTCAGCCCTTATTATAGTACATTCAGTTGCAAGTATAGCAGCTGCAAAACTTTGTCTGACATCTATCTCACAGTGCAGCTCCAGTCTCTGAGCAGTATTTATCTTATTTGTCGTGATATAGTAGTATCTGTCATACGTATCACAGTAAAGATAGTTAGCTGTCATGTAATTTGTGTTCATTGCAATTTCAAAAACAGGAGACAAAAGATCTATTCTGTCAGTATTCTCAATAGTAATTGGTGTTACAGTGAGAAGTGTTGCATTTGTTGTTTTATCAAGCTTTCTTGGATCTGTTGCTGTGCTGTATAATGTAATTGTCATAAGCATTCACCGCCTAATTCACCAACATAAAAAGTATATGTGTGCAGAAAATCTTCAACATACTGCTGCAGAAGTGAATCACGATAAAGATCTATAGTCTTTTTGATATTTTCTGCAGGTGATCCATGCACATTACCTTCTTTTGTCATATTGAGACTATGGATATAGTCTGCTGTGTATGTGGTATCACCCTGTGTCATTGTCGTGGTCTGATGCTGTACTGTTGTTGTCTTCTTGTTTAATTCTTCATTAGCAGCTGTAACATGTGTTGTTGTGCTTCCAGTCTCTATTCTTTTAGATTCAAGTCTGTCTGCAGTGCTGTCAAAAGTTGTAGTGTAATTTGAATTTGTCGGAGGACTGCCTGCGGTTGCTCCTTCAGTCGTTTCATAGTCATATTTGTTCTTGACAGTTGTCGTCTTGTCTCCGTCATTTTTCAGCTTCATTTCCGTTTCTCTGATCTTATAGTCTGTTGTAGGATCATATTCGGATCTGAGAGCTGCATATGCTGTCTGGATATCTGCAAGTCTGTAACTGAGCCACTGCGTCCAACGTACAGCAAAGTATGTCTTCTGATATTCGATATCTCCTGCAGGTAAATACATATACCTTCTCATGAACTGCATGAAGATCTCAAAAACATCTTCTCCATTACATACATCATCTATAGCGAAATTCTCTTCGATGAAGTAATCACTCATTTCCGAGAGTATCACTTCTAACTGTACTGGTATCTTCTTCAGGATCATTATTTTCACTTCCTTCCTCTTTATTGTCTGGATCTGCTTCGAGATCTTCAGCTTCAATATCTATCATGTCTGCTTCAGCTTCGAGCTTTTCTGCTTCTGCTTCAAACTTATCAGCCTGCGAAGCCTTCTGAGAAGCTTCAGATTCGATTCTGAGAGCTTCTGCAACATTCATAGTATATTCTATACGGCTTCTGTCAAGCTGCTTCTGAAGCACGTCAGAGGGCTTATATTCAAAGTCGAATTCTGTACCGTCATATTCCTTCATGAAAGCAGCTGCTCTTTCGAATCCTTCACGTCTGCACCTTATTTCATCTTCTATCATGAATGTGCTTAAAGCGTCCATGTCATGCAGCTCTTCCTGCAGATTCTGACTGTTTTTGGCAGTAGATGTAAAGGGTAGACCTCTTAACGTTGCAAACCGTCTGAGTATCTGTTCTGAGTGCTGGTCAAAGAAATGAAGCTTGTTAACTGCAGTTTCATCTGTAAGTCTTAAAACATTGTCGTCAAGCGTCTTGTGACCTTCCTGCAGCAGCGAAAGCTCTTCGGATATAACGTTTATATCTTCACCTTCCAGTATGCGCTTCATCAGATTTTCGTACTTGACTATATCAGTATCATTGTTAACTCTTGGGATAGGCGTCATGCGTGACCATTTCGTGAGCTTCGATGCTGATATAGCTGTCTCTGTAAGATCTTCGGCATACTTACAGAAAAGAAAATTAGGATATAAAGAGCTGTTATTATAGATCAGTATACAGTCTTTGTCTACTTCCAGTTCAATACTATAGTCAGAGCCTGCTGTTGTTATCTTATTTGATATCGTCATATTATTGATAGTTTCTGCAGGTCTTGCAGGGGTGCAGCACCATTTGTCTTTATTTACAGATCCTGCAGCTGTGCATTTATAAAAGGCTGCAACACCTGTACCTATTGCTAATTCATAGAAATATTTATTAAAATCAGGCGTTTTATAATCATGCTCAGATGCAGCGATAAGTGTTAGCATATTCATATACATATCCTGTATATCACGCTTCCTTATCTTGCCTGTACCTGTTAAATACTGATACATACCGCTTTTGTATAGATTAGGTATCTTCATTTTATCACCTTCCTAACAGAAAAGCCTGCATCAGATGCAGGCTTATTCTGTTGTATAGATTATTCAGTTTTAGATGTTTTTGTTTTAGCTTGCGAAGCATTGACAGTTACGTCAATTGTATCTGTTGCTGTTGTACCGTCTGAGCCTGTTACGCTTGCTGTAACTTTGGCAGTTCCTGCTGATACGGCTGTTAATACGCCTGTTGAAGCATTGATCGTAGCGTATGTGTTATTAGCTGTTGACCATGTTATTGTTGCATCTGGAGGAAGAGTTACAGCTGTCATTTGCAGTGTTTCACCGCCTACAGTTACTTCTGGATCTTCATTTGTGATCTTGACTGCAGGTTTAGTACCAATTACGAAAATTACTGCATTTTCATCTGGATCGCAGAAATAGCCTCCGTCAAACTGATGTGTTGTATTGTACCAGTGATCCATAGGATTATATACTACACCGCTTTCAAGCTCTTTTGCATTGACACATGTAGCCATTTTCGAGAAGATCACACCAACGATGTTTGACTGTCTCACTACAAGTCTTGTATCTTCGCCTGCAGGTGCAGAGCCTTCAGACGGAGGTATAGCGTTTACTGTAGATCTTGTGAGATAGTTTGCATTATTTCTGTTCTTGCCTACACCCTGCCAATATGCTATTGTTTTATAGCCTGTGAGCTTTACGTACTCTTCATTGTATGAAGATCTGTATACATAGCTTTCAATAGCTCTTGCAAAGTCTGATAGCAAATAGAAACGTCTATCAGAATCCTTCGCCTGTGATACATAGCCTGCATTATTGTATAATGCTGTAGGTTCATACATTATGTCACTGATTGTTCTTACATAGGTATTCGCGAAGAGCAGAAAGTCTTCTGAAGTCTTCCAGTTTGTAGTCGTGACAGAGCTGTCTCCAGTTTCTGCGACATATTCTGCAAGCAGGTCAATGATGTTATTACCGTCTTTGAGCTTCTCTGCAATTAAAGCTGTTACTGCCTTGTGAGACATCAGATTGATCGCAAGTCTGCGTTTTGCTACTACTCTTTGTTCAATTCTGCCTATGAACTGCAGCATCGATGATCTGCTGTCAAATGCAGATTTAAACTGCTTTTCTGATATGGTATAAGGCTTAGTGCGGAAAGTATTGGTTGCATTGAAGTATTTTGCATCTGCATCTACTGCATGATAACCAAACATGTCTTCATGTGTGCTGCCTCCGTCTTCTTCGAAATTCCATGCTTCATTTTCTTCGAAGTCTGGAGCGTCTATTCTTATCTTCTCAAGAATTGAACCATATTCTGCATCTGTTGCATAGATATCGAAGCCGCCTGAAGTGATATCTCCGTCTTGATATATGGTCTGACCTACCTTATCAATGATACGCTGCAGAGCCTTATTAAGGCTGTCACCATAGTCTGAGTTAGCTGTCAGCTGTCTACCAAGTTCAACTACGTTTGATAGATCGTCTTTGAAGAGTTCAACGCCTGCGTCTGCACTGCTGTCGGTATTCGCATCTGTTAACGTGCCTGTTGCTTCAGGGAAGAAGCCTGCATTGAGAGCATCTGCTATTTGATTTACTTTCATTGAAGTCACGCTTCCTTTCATCTGTTGCTTTTGCAACAGTTATTCTGATTTTATTATATATTACAGATTGTAATTTGTCAATAGGTTAGGTGAAATTGGTCAACAACTTTGTGGTCATGTGAACTTTAAGTTGTTGAACCAATTTTGAAGTGAAATTGGTTGACCAATTTTGAGGTTGCTGCTGGATTGGTTGAACCAATTTTGCTGCCGGTTGGGGTTATTACTGGTAGTTATATTTTGAAAAAATTATACTACC
>JAGCKJ010000134.1 GCA_017647575.1 Bacteroidaceae bacterium
GCAGGAACAGATTATAGATACTGTACGCGCATATAATCCGGCTGCAGTTTGTTTGTGCGCAGGTTTTAACTGGGCATACGATTTAACTCCTGTAGCAACAGCACCTATTGATCGTCCTAACGTAGCATACGTATCGCATCCGTATCCGCAGAAAAGAGATCAGCCTTGGGAAGAACAGTGGGAAAAAGACTTTGGCTATGTTGCCGATACATATCCTGTAATATGTACAGAGATGGGTTTCTGTTTAGAGAACGAACGTGGAGCTCATATCCCGGTGATTTCTACCGATGTCTATGCTGAGCATATAACAAAGTACTTTGAAAAGAAGGGAATATCATTCACCGTATGGTGCTTCGATACCAGCTGGTCACCAACGCTGATAAATGACTGGAATTTTACCCCTTCTACACAGGGCCGTTTCTTTAAGGCATATTTACAGAGCAAGAAATAAAAACGAACGATATTAACAGAACAAAAGGAGAGTGCGCCAGGCTTAATGTAGCAAGGCGCACTCTTTGATTTATGCTGTGTAGTAAATTATTCTACAACTTCAGCTTCTTCTGCTTTTGCAGGTTCTTCCTTTTTCTTTGCCAGATATTCAGGAAGGCTTAATCCTGCCAAATCGAATAGGTCTGACATAGGTGGAACAGATTTCATCAATCCGCTAAGGAAATTGGCTGTAGAGCCCTTTCCGTCGCCGTTGTTACCTGAATCCCAAACAGTAACATGGTCAATGTTAACACCCTTGATAGCTTCAACCTGTGTCTTGACAAGTTCCGGCATCTTTTCTGACATAAGCAGCATAAATGCTTTAGCAGCGTCGCCACCTGCAGCTTGTACCATCTTGTCGTAACCGGCTGCCTGTTTGGTAAGAATTTCGTAGTAACCCTTAGCTTCTGCTTCCATCTTGGCGTAAATGGCATCGGCTTCACCCTTTGCACGTACACGCAGCATCTCTGCTTCTGCTTCTGCTTCTACAATAACTCTCTGCTTATCTACTTCCTGACTTACCAATACATTGGCCTGCAAAGTAGAACGTTCACGTTCTGCACGAGCGTTCTCTGCATCGCGTTCTGCCAGATAAGCATCTTGCAATGCTTTAGCCTGCTGAACCTTTTCTGCAGTAACAGCCAAACGGTTGGCTTCTGCCTCTTTCTCTCTACGAACAGCATCTGAATTGGCAATGTCAATCTTTGCAGCATTTTCGCCCTGTACTGCCACTGCGTTAGCCTGTGATGTACGGATACGGGTCTCTTTTACTGCCTCTGCTTTACCAATTTCACCATTTCTGTCCTGTTCTGCTACGCTGACTTTAGCTTCGTTGATAGCTTTTGCAGCAGCCTCTTTACCTAATGCCTGAATGTAGCCCGATTCGTCTTTGATATCGGTTACGTTTACGTTGATAAGACGGAGACCGATTTTCTTTAATTCCACCTCTACGTTTTTAGAGATGTTTTCCAGGAATGTATCACGGTCTGAGTTAATCTCTTCAATGGTCATTGTGGCAATAACCAGACGCAACTGACCAAACAGGATATCTCTTGCAAGTTCCTGAATTTCGTCGGCTGTGAGTCCCAACAGACGTTCTGCAGCATTGTTCATGCTTTCAGGTTCTGTAGATATACCTACTGTAAAACGGCAAGGTACGTCCACGCGAATGTTCTGGCGGCTAAGTGCGTTGGTCAGGTTTGCGTCAATAGATATAGGTGTAAGGTTAAGATATGCACATTCCTGAATTACAGGCCATACAAATTTACCACCACCATGGATACATTTGGCAGAACCGCCACCTGTCTTACCATATACTACCAGAATTTTGTCCGATGGACAGCGTTTGTAACGACGTATAAAGGTTACAAACAGCACAAATACAAGTACTACCGCAATGAGTACTATTAATGAAGCATCTAACATAATATCAAACTGTTTTTAAATTCGTTCTACTTTTACCAATTCTCCTTCAAAGACCTCTACAATCTTTACTACTGTACCTGTAGGTATCTCTAATGCATCGTCTGTAATGGCATCTATTTCATGAACAGAACCTTTTACGCTGAACTGTACTTTTCCGCGTCCGCTGCCGGAAGCAGGAATGCGCAGATATACGCTGCCTGTTACACCTATGGCTTCGCTCATTTTGAATGAACCGTCGTGAGTAAGTTTCATCATCATTTTGAAGATGATTACAAAGGCTGTTACAAATGCCAAACCTATGGCAATACATACTATGTAGAGCCAGAATCTGTTTGTGATGTCGTCATAGAATACAACACCGGACCAACCATATCCCAAAAGGAAATTGATAAGGTTGCGGAATGAGAAGACTCCGGAGAAACCGGCATCGTCCATCATTCCTATGTCACCATCGGCATCTGCATCGAAACCGATGAATGTCATAACTGTCTGAATAATAAACACCAAACTGGCTATGGCGGATATTATCCAGAACAGTTTCAATGCGGAATCCATAGAGTTGAAGACTTCTATCATCTTTTATGTTATTTGTAAGATTCGTCCTTAATTTTAAAGTAAGCTCTTGGGTGTGCGCATACTGGGCAAAGTTCAGGAGCTTCCTTACCTATTACTATATGACCGCAGTTGCTGCAATGCCAGATAACTACGTCTTCTCTAATGAATACTCTGTCTGTGTTCAGGTTTTCAAGTAGCTGCAGGTATCTCTCTTCGTGTTCCTTTTCAATAGCTGCAACGCTTCTGAACAGAGCTGCAATTTCTGTAAAGCCCTCTTCTTCTGCCTCTTTTGCAAAACCATCGTACATATCGGTCCATTCGTAGTTTTCACCTTCTGCTGCAGCCTTCAGGTTTTCTGCTGTGCTGCCAATACCCTTCAATAGTTTGAACCAGATCTTAGCGTGTTCTTTTTCATTGTTTGCTGTCTCTTCAAAAAGCTGTGAAATCTGTACATAACCCTCTTTCTTAGCCTGTGATGCAAAGTATGAGTACTTGTTACGTGCCTGTGATTCACCTGCGAAAGCTGTCCATAGATTAGCTTCTGTCTTTGATCCTTTCAATTCCATATTCTTAATTTTAAATAGTTAAACAAAAATTTTGTGTTGATTTTATATGTATCAACTTCCAAATATAGTGTATTATTTTTGTCCTGATGCATTTTTAATCACAAAAAATCATAAAATCAAAATTCTTTCTTCAATAATCAACTCTTAATAACTAACTTTGTACCACAAATAAAATAAATAACCGGATGTACGATACTTTATTGCAGCTACCTCTGTTTCAGGGGTTATCGACAATTGATTTTAACGCTTTGCTGATGAAGCTCAAACTGAACTTTCAAAAGTTCTCTGAGGGCGATAAGATTATAAATTCAGGCGATAATGTGACTGATTTTGTCTTTCTCATCAGCGGAACGATAATCAGTTCAAGAGAATCGGATGCATCTGATTTTTTGTTTAAGGAGGTGATTGAAGCTCCATATCTGGTGGAACCTTACTCTATGTTTGGAGTCTCTGCAACATATTTAAGAGATTACTATGCGCAAACTGATGTCAGTTTGTTGCTGATAGACAAACAGTATGTGTACTCTGAACTTAACAAATACAATATATGCAGAATGAATCTGCTGAATATGCTGAGCGGCAGGGTACAGGCTGTGGACAGGTATATCTGGAGCAGAAGAGAACAGACATTAAGGGAGCGTATAATAAGATTCGTTAGAGGACTTTCAGAAATTCAGCAGGGTGAGAAATATCTGCAAATCAAGATGAATACTCTGGCAGATCTTATGGATACAACAAGATTGAGAGTATCAAATGAATTGAATGATATGGCAGAATCGGGTTTGATTGTGTTAAAGCGCAAAGAGATATACATTCCCGATATGAACAAACTAATTGAATCTACATTATGAATAGTAAGAAACAGCAGGAGTTTGATAAAAGATATGCCCGCATGGCACTGATATGGGCGGAAAATTCATATTGCACACGCAGAAAGGTTGGTGCTCTGGTAGTGAAAGATAAAATGATTATATCCGATGGTTATAACGGAACTCCAACCGGATTTGAAAATATCTGTGAAGACGAAAGCAATACATCAAAACCATACGTTTTGCATGCTGAAGCAAATGCCATAACAAAGCTGGCAAAATCGGCCAACAGCAGTGATGGAGCTACTCTGTATGTAACAGCATCGCCTTGTATAGAGTGTGCAAAACTGATTATTCAGGCAGGTATCAAACGTGTGGTTTACACAGAGAAATACAGACTGACGGATGGTATTGACCTGCTGGAGAGAGCCGGAATAGTTGTGGATTATCTGGAACTTAATGATTGAATTCAGGAATGAAGAGACTTTATAGAATATTGCTATACATATTGTTACTGCTCTGTGGCTTCTTTGCCGGAGGGTATGTTGTACTTAAAATGTGGCAGCGCGAAAATGTTAAGATTGAAAATTTTATTCGCGTAAGCAACAGAACCAATAAGGTGAGTACGCTGGTAACAGCTATGGAGAATAAATATGTGGAGAAGATAGATGTCGATTCACTTATAGAAGAGGTGTTGCCTGTAATTCTGGAGAAACTGGATCCGCATTCAGCATACTATCCTGCAGAAGAGGCGCAGGAGAGTAATGACGAATTGCATGGCAGCTTTTCAGGTATTGGCATTCAGTTCTCTGTGCAGGACGATACTATAAGGGTAAATAGTGTAGTACGTGGTGGCCCGTCAGAAAAGGTTGGTGTGCTTGCCGGCGACAAGATAATACTTATTGATGATTCTCTATACGCAGGTCAGGGTATTTCAAGCAATGATGTGGTTAAGAATCTGAAAGGTCCCGAGGGAACAGAAGTTACTATAAGCGTGATGCGTTCAGGCGAACCGGAACTTATAGATTTTACTATCGAGCGTGGTCCTATTCCGCTTAAGAGTGTTGATGCAAGCTATATGATAACCCAGGAGATAGGTTACATACTGATTAATAAGTTTGGAGAAACAACTTACAGTGAGATGATGAATTGTCTGGCAAATTTGCAGAATGCCGGGATGAAGAAGCTTATTGTGGATCTGCGTGGTAATACAGGTGGCTATCTGGGAACAGCAATTCAGATGGTGAATGAATTTCTGCCCAAAAACGATATGATTGTATATACTGAAGGTGCGAATAGCCGTTATGCAGAACAGCGAGCAAATGGTCATGGACGTTATCAGACAATACCTCTTGTGGTTATGATTGATGAATCGAGTGCATCGGCCAGCGAAATCTTTGCTGGCGCAGTTCAGGACAACGATCGTGGTACTATTGTGGGACGTCGTTCATACGGAAAGGGACTGGTTCAGGAACCGATAGATTTTTCTGATGGCTCAAGTATCAGATTGACTATAGCACGTTATTATACCCCTTCAGGACGATGTATACAGAAACCATACGATGAGGGAAGTGAAGAGTATGCCAAGGATCTGTTTAAACGATATGAGCATGGTGAATTCTTTTCTGCCGACAGTGTGAAACTGGATCAGACAGAGGTGTTCAAAACCAAGAACGGCAGAACAGTTTATGGTGGCGGTGGTATTATGCCGGACCATTTTGTGCCGCAGGATACTATTGCCTATTCAGAATATTATGCATCGATAGTAAGAAAGAGCATTGTTAACAAGTTCTCATTCCGTTATGTGGATAGCCGCAGATCGGATCTTAAACAGTATAATACTACTGAAAAGCTTATTTCATATCTGAACAGAGATAATGTACTGTCCCAGTTACAGCAGTCTGCAGCAGCAGAAGGGGTTAAGCGCGATGCCAGTGCAACATCCGAAGCTATTGCTCAGTTAAAGAGAGTGCTCTATGCAACTATAATTTACGATGCAATGGAGATGGAAGATTATATCAGATATGTGAATGAAGATGACAGTACCATAAAGAAAGCAATAGAGGTACTTCAATAAAAGATTATTGGATTTATTTAAATACCAATTGAGTGATCACCTGGGCTCCCACATGGTCATTCAATTTTTTTATCAGAATGGAACGTCTCATAAGCAGTTCGTTTCTTGCAACGGAAGATGACAATGATACAAACATTGTCTGATTGTAGATCTTTATATCAGTGGTGTATCTGGAGAATGCCGGGCCAACAATAGTGCTCCACGCCTGTGTAGCGCGGAATTCATTCAGAGGTGTTTCCAGTCCATTTTCTCGAAGGTACTGAAAAATTACATCTTTCAGATCTTCAGTCTTTTTACGTTTCATAATACTACACCTTTATCAATAGAAAACACTTTGTAGTTGCAACCCAAACCGGAAATCATCTGTTCTATGTTGCTTCTGTTTACGTCTGTAATGAATATCTGTCCGAACCGTTCGTCTGCCACCAGTTGCAGGATGCTCTGCACACGGCTGGAGTCCAGTTTGTCAAATATATCGTCCAGCAGCAGAATTGGTTTTTTACCATTGCATTTCTGGCTTAACAGCATGTACTGAGCCAGTTTCAGAGCGGTCAGATAACTTTTTGTCTGTCCCTGGGAACCTTCTCTTTTAATTGGATAACCATCCAGTTCCATAGTAAGGTCATCCTTGTGTATTCCGTGCAGGGTATAGCCAACTATGCGCTCTTTAGACCTGCTTTCAATCAGCTGATCCAGCAGATTGCCTCTCTCCAGATGGCTTGTGTAGCTTATTGATACCCTCTCTGCACCATCTGATATGCCATTGTAAAGTTCCTGAAAGAATGGGGTGAGTCTCTCTATCAACTCTCTGCGCTTGTTGTATATTATGCTTGCAGAATCGGCCATAACCTGTTCCCACATAAGGAACAGATCGGGGTCGGGCATTATCTCCATCTTAAGCATGGTATTGCGTTGTGCGAGTGCTTTGTTGTATGCTATAAGTTGTTTCAGATACTCTTTGTCATACTGTGATATAAAAGCATCTATAAATTTTCTCCTCTCTTCGCTGCCACCTATTATAAGTTGTGTGTCAGATGGCGATACCATTACCAAAGGAATGTAGCCTATATGTTCAGAGAATCTCTGATACTCCTTTTTGTCTCTTTTTATCTGCTTTTTGCCTTTTGCTTTTGCATTGCAGGAAATGGAACTCTTGCTGCTATCCGGCATTACATATGTACCTTGTAGCTGGAATCCGTCTGCATCATGTCTGATGATTTGTGAATCGAGCGCATTAAATGCACTCTTACAGAATGACAGGTAATAGACAGCATCCAGTAGATTTGTCTTTCCTACACCGTTCTTGCCTGCAAAACAGTTGATTTTAGGTGATAGTTGCAGCTCCGCCATTCGCAGATTCCTGTAATCTGCCACAAAAAGATGTTCTAAATACACAACTCTGTTCTCTTTTGTTTTTGCAAATTTACGAATTGTTTACTTTTTAACTACTTTTGTCTGAATTAATACTTGAACTATGAAGAAAAATTTAATTATCCTGATAGCCTTTGTACTTACTTTGGCAGGCTGTGAATTCAATATAAAGGTAAGATCTTTCGGCAACGACAATGTAAAGGTTGCATTCAATGCTGAAGATAATACCCTCTCTGTTTACTATAGCAAAGACAGTGTAGATATTCCGGTAGTTAATATATCTGATTTGGGATACAGGATAAAGGGCGATACTACAGCGTTTGTACTGGAAAAAGCAGTCAAATCCAAAATGGTTCTGGATAGTTATAAGATGATAAGCGGTAAACGCAGTTCAATAGATAAAGTTGCGTTTGAAAGGGTGTTCACTTTCAGAAGTGGGGCAGGAACCAGAATGGATCTGATAGTAAGAATCTATCATGATGGAGTGGCATTCCGATATACATTCCCTGAATGTGATAATCTGGTGCTGACAGAATCTACCACCACTTATAATATACCGTTGGGCATTAAAAGATGGACTCAGAAATGGCATGAATCATACGAAGATTTCTATCCGTTGAATACAGATGGAACAGGTAATAACCGTCGTGGAGATTGGGGCTATCCGGCTCTGTTTGAAGTCTCTGATTCTGTTTTTATGTTGCTTACCGAAGCAGATATAACACGTGAAAACTGTGGTTCATGGCTAAATAACCAGACTGACAGAACACGTTATACCATTCGTATGCAGGAAGATGAACTGAACTGTTCCAAGGGGTGGAAATCAACATGGAACGTTCTCATTGTAGGAACACTGGCCGATGTGGTTGAATCTACTCTTGTTACAGATGTCAGCACTCCATGTGCCATAGAAGATACATCGTGGATAGAGCCAGGACTTGTATCATGGATATATTGGGCATATAATCATGGTTCCAAGGATTTCCAGATAGTTAAGAAGTATATAGATTTTGCGGTGGATATGAATCTGCCTTACGTTCTTATAGATTGGGAGTGGGACGAAATGGCAAATGGTGGTAATCTGGAAGATGCTATTGCATACGCAAAGGAGCGCGGAATTAAACCGTTGCTGTGGTACAACTCATCGACAGCCTGGTTAGGCCCCGGTCCATTATATCGTCTTAACAGTAAAGAGAACAGAGAAAAAGAGTTTGCAAAATTGCAGCAGATGGGGGTAAAGGGTATAAAGGTTGATTTCTTCCAGAAAGACAGTCTTACTACAATGAACTACTTTATTGATATTCTGGAAGATGCAGCTAAATATGAATTGATGGTTAATTTCCATGGTGCAACCATTCCACGTGGTTTCCAGCGTACATATCCTAATATGGTGTCTGTTGAAGGTGTGTATGGAGCTGAATGGTATAATAATGCTCCTGTGCTTACAAACAGGGCTGCAGCCCATAACTGTACTCTGCCTTTTACCAGAAATGTGGTTGGCCCAATGGACTATACTCCTTGTACGTTTACAGATTCACAGTTTCCGCATATAACTACAGATGCTCATGAACTGGCACTGTTGGTGGTGTTTGAATCTACACTGCAACATCTGGCAGACCGTCCTGAAGGATATATGGCGCAGAGTGATGATGTGCGTAATTTTATTTCATCACTGCCTACGGTATGGGATGATACCAAACTGCTGGCCGGTTATCCGGGTGAA
>JAGCKJ010000135.1 GCA_017647575.1 Bacteroidaceae bacterium
ATCACAGTATGCGAATTGTGATACAGTATGTACACCATCCCCGGCCAGATCTATCATTGCCTGTAACTCTGCTCTTGCCCAGGCTGTTACCCAGCATCCCCACTGATATACCAAAAAGGCATTTTTATTATTCCGCATAAGCTCTTCTGACGGATCTATCTCTTTTATATGATAATCTTCATCAAAAAATTCAAACGTTAATTTTAAGGGATTCTGGGCCGTCATTCCGTATAATGCGTTTATCATTGCTTTTGTTTTTTCATATAAAATAGAATTATCAGGATCCCCTTTAAGGGCAGTTTTTATCCGGTACATATCTTTTATAACATCAGTAAATTCCTGGGGAAGATCACCATAACTGGAATACCAGCTGTCCAGAATTACAGGATCCCGGAATTCATACATTCTATCAATAATATCAAAATCCACGTCTGTTATAGTTGTTTCCAGATAATCAGCTTTAAGGATCCTTCCATTATCAAATAATCCACCAGTAGTATTTCTGCATTTGTCTTTGCTCAAATAAGGGCATCCTTCAAAATAATTCCGTAACTTAATATCATGAAAAGCGATCCTGATCAGGCAGGCTCGTTTATGGACATTTTTATTTTTCAGAAATCTGTCCATAGAAGAAGGACCCCGGTTCACAAAATACCGGACCGGATATTGATGATTGACCAGCACGTCAGGATAACTGGAAGATCTGTCTATACTATGCACGTTCTCCAGGATCCTGCCGACAATAAATCTGTTAGCATGCGTATTACCACCTCTGAAGGCCTCCCGGAGAGCAACATACAATTCATAATCAGGGAGCTGATCATGGATATACTGATACCAGGCCGGTTTACGATGCATAGCTGCTTTACACTTTCTGCGAACATACCCGGTTGACGTTAGTGGAATGGTTTCCAGATTATCACCGTCAGCTTGCATTTCATTAGTTATAGCTTCTTTCAATGATAATACGTCATTGATACAGTATGCAATTTCAGTATCATCCAGGGGAGTCCAGGGATACCTGATTTTCAAATAGTCAAACGTACCGGTCAATTTACGGGTCTGACATTTCATTTTCTTGCAAAACTGGTCCAATGACATATTACTATGGATATAAGAACATCTGAATTCAACCGCTCCATACATCTCACATTTTGCGATTTTTCGCCGGTCCATACAGAACACTTCCGGAGCAGTGAATTTATAAATACCACGGAGGAATTGAAACTCATATGACAAGTTATGAACGTATACGATCACACGTTCATTCTTTTTGATACTATCCCGGATCCTCTGAAGGAAAGTTAAAAATTCCTCCCAGGTCCTGCCCATGATAGTATATTCTCCGAATTGAAATTGCCAGACATACATAAACGCCTGTTCAATATCCGGAAGATACGTACTCTCAATATCAAAAGCACAAACCATGTCAATAATAACCGGTTTATTAGATCTCCCCGGATTGCCTTTTTTATGGGGGATCCGGGGAGTGTTTTTCAGTATTTCAGCAACGTTGATCTCATGTGGAGAATAGATCGTAATTTGATTCATCTGCTTCATACCCATTCTTTTCAAATTCTTTCCATAGATCCACTATAAACTGTGTAGATTTGCGTTTTGTATTGTATTTCAAGCTATCAAAAAACTCCACCATTTCCTCTGAATTCTTCAATTTCTTGCCAAACTGCAAACGCATCTGATCCATAAATTGGCCAAACTTCTTTATAGTACTTTTCTTGATATGCTCATAACCACGGCCCCGGAGAGTCTGGATTGACTTCAAAGCACTTTCCAGGGCTTTTTCTTTTACTCTGCGGTCCCTGGCATAGCTTTTCAGGGCTGGTCGTTTGTATCCCTCCACCTCCACCGGGCTGGTCCAGTTGAGCATGTCCATGATCCGGAATTGCATCTCCCTCCGGACTGCTTCAGCTCCATAACCGCTGAATTGCTTCTGGATATCTTTTACCAAGGGCTGAAACGCATATCCTCCCTTCTGATAAATAGAAGCCATTTCAGGGTATTTGGTGGAAAATCTGTAAATCTGTTTCTGAAAAATGTCCCGTAAATTGCTGTAATACGTTGTTGTCTGTTTCAAACCCCATGACTGAATCTCTGAAAATTCATAATCCCGTTTCAGCTTTGCCATATCTCCTGCACCTCCTAACAGGGTTATCTATTAGAGTATGTAAATGAGTTATCAATAGCTCCGGAGATACACAGGATCTGGAATACAAATCAAAATCTACAGACCTGATCCATCGTTCTATGTAATTTCGTTCCCGTTCAAACTCTGGCATAACGTAATCATCACAGGCCTGGACAATGATAGCATTGGCCAGATTCAAGAGTCCAGACCGGGAAACAGTTTCCTGTTCCCCGGTCCGCATATTAATTACACTGATATAGTCATCCTTCATGATATCCATGATACAATCTCCTGTTCAGCTGTTCAAGTTACAGTTTTTTATGTCAATCCGCAAACCGGATCCAGAGAGATCCATAACTCCAGATTGGCCTTGTACTTGGCCAGTAAACGCATATGTGCTACACAGGAAATGCTTTCCTTATTGGTAAAGGTATTGCATTCCTTTTCCAGTTCCTCTACCTTCGCCTGGAGATAATCCCGGACATGGAGCATGATGCGATCACTGTCAAAGCTATATCTGATCCATTTCTTGAACACGTCACGGATCCAGGATTTGCTTGCAGGAAAACACAGGTCCAAATCAAACATGATGTAGGATCCTCTGGAGATCTTGCAGATCAGTACGTTAGGTTCCATTAGTCTTCATCTCCTTCAAAATAATCTTCACCAGGTAAATCTTCAGGTTCATCTGCTC
>JAGCKJ010000136.1 GCA_017647575.1 Bacteroidaceae bacterium
GACCATGCACGGATATCCGGACCGCAATAGCTGCCATAACGAACATCGTGTGAACCGATGATGTATGCACGATACTTTCCCGGATTATCAGGATCTTCAAACACTTTAGGTTCACCATCGGGTACATGCTCCCACAAAGGATGATAAGGGTTACCCGCCTGGGTGTGAACAAACTTCTGAGATGCTGCAGCATCCTTTTTCTTTGCACTTGCATCCTGACATGTCAGACCTGCAACTGCTGCACACAACAAAAACAGTTGTGACTTTTTGATAATGTTTACAATACTCATTGTTAGTTATAGTTATTTGTGATAAGCCAATTGACTTCTGGTTGTAAAAATAGATAAAATATTGATGAGTGCAAAACTATTGGCACCATATTATAATATATCATAGTTGATATGGCAATTATTTGCAGTTTAAGATAAGAATGTATAATTTTACACATCTAAATTGAAACTAACTAATCAATTATAATATGAAGAAAAAAATATTAAACATTGGTGTGGCTCTGCTGCTGTTGGCAGGATGTACATCCAAACAGAAGGTTGAACCGGTAATTCCGCGTGATGCCGAAATTGAAAAGAGGGTAGAGGCTACCTTAAAGAAGATGACTCTTGAAGAGAAAGTTGGCCAGATGACCCAGTTGAACATTACAAATCTTGGTCATAACGACTTCAGAACAGGCAAGTTTGTACTTGATGAAGACAAATTGGCAACCATCTTTGGTAAATATAAAGTGGGTTCCATTCTGAACAATCCTTCAAGTATTCCTCCTACAAACACGGAGTGGACAGAGATAATGACCACAATTCAAAAATGGTCTATGGAATCAATGGGAATTCCATGTATTATGGGATTGGACCAGAATCATGGTACAACATACACCAGTGGTGGTACTATGTTCCCACAGAATATCAATATGGCTGCTACTTTCAATACAGATGCAGCTACACGTGCGGCAAGCATAACAGCTTACGAAACACGTTCTGCCAATGTTACATGGACATTCTGTCCTACAATGGACCTGAGCCGCGACCAGCGCTGGCCTCGTGCATGGGAAAACTTTGGTGAAGATGCTTATCTGAATGCAGCAATGGGTTCTGCAGCAACCATAGGTTTTCAGGGAGAAAATCCAAACAATATTGATGATCAGCATATAGCGGTTTCAATCAAGCACTATATGGGTTATGGTGTACCTGTTTCAGGTAAGGACCGTACTCCTGCTGTAATAGCTCCAAACGAACTGCGTGAAAAGCATTTTGCTCCATATCTTGCAGCAATCAAAGCCGGTGCACTTACAGTAATGGTTAATTCAGGTATGATAAACGGCGTAATGACTCATGCCAACCATGAACTGCTTACAGTATGGTTGAAGGAGGAGACAGGATGGGACGGTATGATTGTAACAGACTGGGCTGATATAGACAACCTCTATAACAGAGATAAGGTGGCAAAAGATAAGAAAGAGGCTATAAAGATGGCAATCAATGCAGGTATTGATATGTCTATGGATCCATATAGCACAAATTTCTGTGATCTGTTGATAGAGCTGGTTAACGAAGGTGAAGTTCCTATGAGCCGTATTGACGATGCAGTAAGACGTGTGTTGCGTTTGAAGTACAGATTGGGTCTGTTTGATAAACTGCTGACCGATCCTGCTGACTATCCAAAATTTGCAAGTAAGGAGTTTGCTGACTTTGCAACAGAAGCTGCAGAAGAGAGTATGGTTCTTCTTAAGAACAACGGCATACTTCCACTTGCTCAGGGCAAGAAGATTCTGCTTACCGGTCCAAATGCCAACAGCATGCGTACATTGAATGGTGGCTGGAGCTATTCATGGCAGGGCGATATGGCAGATGTATGTGCTGCAGATTACAACACCATATATGAATCATTCGTAAACAAATTCGGTAAAGAGAATGTGATTTTGGAGCAGGGTGTAACATATAACAACCGTGGTTCATACTGGCAGGAGAATACACCTGAAATAGAAAAGGCTGTACGTGCAGCTGCAAAGGCTGATATTATTGTAGCCTGTATAGGTGAAAACTCATACTGCGAAACACCTGGTAATCTGTCAGATCTGACACTGTCACGCAATCAGCTTGATCTGGTAAAGGCATTGGCAAAGACAGGCAAACCTATAGTACTTATTCTTAACGAAGGTCGTGCACGTATTATTGCAGAGATTGAACCATTGGCAGATGCAGTTGTAGATATTATGCTTCCGGGTAACTATGGTGGCGATGCACTTGCAAACCTGCTGAATGGCGATGCAAACTTTAGCGGTAAACTTCCGTTTACATATCCAAAGGAGGTTCATTCACTTATCACTTATGACTACAAACCCTGTCAGGAAATGGACAAGATGCAGGGAGCGTATAACTACGATGCTGTTGTTTCAGTTCAATGGGCATTTGGTTATGGAAAGAGTTACACCACATACGAATACAGCTATCTGAAGGTTGATAATGCAGAATTTACTGCCGATGATATGCTTACTTTTACTGTTGATGTAAAGAACACAGGTAGGATGGCAGGCAAGGAGAGTGTACTTCTTTTCAGCAGCGACCTGATTGCAACAATATCACCTGACGTACGTCGTCTGCGTGCATTCGATAAGATTGAATTGCAGCCGGGCGAAACCAAAACAGTTACATTGACAATCCCTGCAAGCGATCTTGCATTTGTAGGTGCCGATGGAAAATGGATACTTGAAGAGGGTGATTTCAGGGTACAGGTAGGCAATCAGCTGGTTAATCTGAGCTGTACAGAAACCTATAAATGGGAAGCACCAAATATTTAAAAGATTGTTTATCTTATAAGATCAATCATAATGGGGTAATCGGTTTCGGTTACTCCATTTTTTTTCAGCAGATGAAAGTCTTTGTCAAATTCAGCTATAAAACTGTCGATACCTATCTGTTCTGCGCATTTGCGATATGACGATACAGCATTTTCAACTTCTCCAATCACCCAGTAAAGATGTCCAGCGTTAAGATAGTCCTGCGCTGATGCTGATGTGGAAATACACAGCCTGTCATAGTACTCTATAGATTTATCCCTGTCGCCGGAAAGGAAAGCACACCATGCTATGGCACGCCACGCCTTTATGGATTCCGGATTCAGATATTCTACTTTATGGAAACGTGCCAATGCCTGACTGTAGTTTTCCAGTTCCACATAACACTGGCCAATCTGCATTTGCAGAGTCATATTGTCCGGTTCTGAATTTTCAATGGCAAGAAGCATATCAAGAGCCTCATTTGGTTTACCCATCAATCTGTAGCATTGTGCCAGATGACGCATAGTCCAGAGATTGTCAGGTCTTAGAATATCAGAACGGTTGTATGATTCAACAGCTTCACTGTAGTTATTGCAACGCTGATATGCATATCCCAGTTTCTGATAGAACTGATAATCAATATCAGCAGGTGAATAGGTTCCCTCCAAGGCAGCAAGTATCTCTGCTGCTTCAGCATAATATTTCTTTTTAAGCAGATACTCTGCAATATTTCTTCTTGTAGTATTGCCTCCGATTAATCCTGCCAGAACATCGTAATGCAGGAAAAGTATATCCCTGGCAAACATGTCGGGGAATTCATGACGACGCGAAAAGAGTTTGAAGAATCTGTACAGATCCTGAATATACTGTTTGGCCAGTACTTCAAATTTGGCATCACCCTGCAATATCTGTTTTTCGCGTTTCTCTATCTGTTCCAATTCGTTTGCACCTTCTATCTGCCCGACAAGCATTCCCCGTTGAGATTCCGGTATCTGTGAGAATGTAAAGCAGAAAGAGTATTTATCAGAATTACAGAATACATAACTATCTGTAATTGCCCTGCCTATAGTGGATTGGGTCAAAGATTCATCTATTATTCCAGGAATATCTGTTCTGAAGGAACGGAACCAGTTGGCAATATCCCTGAAGAATGGGTAGCTCTTAAGGTTTGAGAAGGTACTCATATAGATATCGGCACCCTCCATCTGGAGTTCAGTCATCTCCATCAGTTTATCCTTTACCCCCGATTCCTCCATCCACTCATTCCAGTCTGGATTTGCATCTTCATCAATCGCAATATCTTCTGTTGAAAGACCACCTAATTTGGGATTTCTCAGCATAGCCGGAATTATCTCTTCACGCATCTTTTTATCTATCTTGTTAGTCTCCTTTGATAGTAAAAGAATGGTCTGAACAGTCTGGATACGCGATTCATTATTGCTGTTTTCTGATAAAAGCGATATCTGTGTAACCAGAGCAGGGAACAGATTTATTATATCGTTGTAAAGTATTATGGCTAAAAGCATTCCAACAGTGGCACGTACCGAAATTTCTGTATGGATGTGGTTTGAAACGGTAATCAGCAACGACAATTTTTCAGGGTCAAATCTCTGTAAAAGAGCAAGAGTGACAGCGCTGACAGCCAATTCAGCATCATGAATATTCACAAAAGGAGAATCCAGCAGTTCAAGCATTTCGTCCTTATAGACACTGCTCCATAAAACAGATGTCCATATATGGTCAAAGAATTCTGAAAGCAACTGTTCGTAGCCGGGAAGAGAGGTATCTTCCGAATAACTTTCCAGCGCTTTCCTGTAATAGCCAAGATCTCTGTTGTGACGTACGGAATCCAATCGGCAATGCTGGTGGTAAAGAGACATACCGGTCTTGATTAACCGTTGACGCAAAATATCGTCAGCAAGAAGCAGGGCAGTAGATTTCAGTTTGTTGTAAAGCTCCGCTCTGTGTGCATCAGGACGTCCTGTAGAGAAATACTGCATCATATATCTGTATGACATCTGCAGCTCCTCATAGCGTGAAGTTACAGACCATTCAGTAACACCATCCATCAGGATTCCCATCTTCTCTATAGACTCCTTAAGCCTGTTGTCAAGCAACAGCTGCTTTATTTCATCTGCACTTTTTCTTACCTCTTTCTCCATAAAGCCATTAATCAATAAAGTAGGGACATAGATATAACTCTACATCCCTACATATATAAGTGATAAAATTATCCCTGAACAGCAGCTATACCTGGTAGAACCTTACCTTCGATAGCTTCCAGCAATGCACCACCGCCTGTTGAAACGTATGATACCTGGTCTGCCAGACCGAACTTGTTGATACAAGCTACAGAGTCACCACCACCGATCAGTGAATAAGCACCGTTCTTGGTAGCTTCGCAGATAGCATCAGCAATAGCCTTTGAACCAACTGCAAACTTATCCATTTCAAATACACCGCAAGGACCATTCCAGAGGATAGTCTTTGAGTTTACAATAGCCTCCTTGAACAATTCGATAGTCTTTGGACCTATATCCAGACCTTCCCAACCTTCAGGAATAGCATCTGAAGCAACTACCTGAGTGTTAGCGTTTGGTGAGAAGTCATCAGCAACAACAGAATCGATTGCAAGCAACAGATTTACGTTGTTCTCTTTTGCCTTCTTCATAATATCGAGAGCCAGTTCCAGTTTGTCATCTTCGCAAAGTGACTGACCGATTGTACCACCCATTGCCTTTTTGAAGGTATATGTCATACCACCGCAAAGAATCAGGTTGTCAACCTTTGTCAGAAGGTTTTCGATGATTTCAATCTTTGTAGAAACCTTTGAACCACCCATGATAGCTGTGAATGGATGTACAATGCTGTTCATAACCTTATCTACAGCGTTAACCTCCTTTGACATCAGGTAACCGAACATCTTGTGGTCAGCATCAAAGTAATCAGCCATAACAGCTGTTGTACCATGCTTACGGTGTGCTGTACCAAATGCATCGTTTACATAAACATCAGCATAAGCAGCCAAAGTCTTTGCAAACTCCTTCTGAGCAGCCTTCAACTCTTTCTTAGCTGCATCGTATGCAGGATCATCCTTCTCTATGCCACGTGGTTTGCCCTCTTCTTCAGCATAGAAACGAACGTTTTCAAGCAACAGAGCTTCGCCGTCCTTAAGAGCAGCAACTGCATCCTGAGCCTTCAGACAATCGTCAGCAAACTTAACCTCAACACCAAGTTTCTCTGAAACGTGTGCCAGAATGTACTTCAATGAGTACTTTGGATCCGGGTTCTTTTTTGGACGACCCATGTGTGAAGCAATGATAAGACGACCACCGTCTGCAATGATCTTCTTCAATGTAGGCATTGCTGCACGGATACGTGTATCGTCAGTAATGTTGAAATTCTCATCTAGTGGAACGTTGAAATCCACACGTACAAATGCCTTTTTTCCGGCAAAGTTGAAGTTGTCAATAGTTGTCATAATCGTTATGTTTAGTTGAATATTTAATTTTTATCTCTTATTTCACTCCTTTTGACTGGAAGTATTTTGAATATGGAGGCAGATCTTCTGTCAGCCATACGTTACCACCAACAATTGTATCGTGCCCTATGGTTATTCTACCCAATATCGATGTATTTGAATAGACCACCACATTGTCTTCCAGTATAGGATGACGAGGCAGATTTATAGGATTGCCATTCTCATCAAACTTAAAGCTCTTGGCACCTAATGTCACACCCTGGTACAGCTGAACGTGGTTGCCTATAATACAGGTTTCACCAATAACTACACCTGTTCCGTGGTCAATACAGAAATACTCTCCAATCTGTGCTCCCGGATGAATGTCTATACCGGTAAGCGAATGTGCCAGTTCGGTGATTATACGCGGCAGAATGGGGACTCCCAGTTTATGCAGGGCATGAGCCATTCTGTAGTGTATCATTGCCACTATGGTAGGATAGCACAGAATTACCTCTTCATGGCTTACTGCTGCAGGGTCGCCGTCGAATACCGCCTTGACATCTGTTCCCAGCACTCTTCGCAAATCAGGAATGGCATCAATGAATCTCTGTGCCAGCTGCTGACCGCTACCCGGTAGCTCCATTTCAAATATATTGCCTATAAAATCTATCTGTCTGGATAGTAATGTGTATAATCTGCTTAGAGAAGTGGAAACGTCTGCTGAACCAAAATAGTTGGCAAACACAACTGAACGGAACAGTTTGACAGCCTCCTTGATTTCAGCCCTGTCAATAGTCTTTTCACATATTGACGGAATGTTCACATCTACCTTTGAAAGCTGCTCTGTGACGTTTCTTATACTATTAAAAATATCTTTTTGTTCCATTATCTGATAATTCAAGTGCAAAGTAACAATTTATCTGCAATAAAAGCAACCGAATTTCACTATTTTACCCTTATTTGTTGTTAACTTGTTTATAAAAAAATCTACCTTTACAAAAAAATAGGAAAAGATGAAGAACAATATACTTGAAACAATAGGCGGCACACCACTTGTAAAGTTGGTGAAAAGCAGGACAAAGTACTCATTATATGCAGATATAATTGTAAAGATTGAGGCTTTCAATCCTGGTGGAAGTGCCAAGGACAGAGTAGCTCTGAATATGGTTCTAAAAGCTGAACAACAGGGACTTCTGAAACCTGGTGCTACAATTATAGAACCTACTAGCGGCAACACCGGAGTAGGACTTGCATTGGTTAGTGCAGTACGTGGTTATCAGCTTATATTAACCATGCCTGAAACAATGAGTATGGAACGCAGAAAGCTGGTTGCTGCATACGGAGCGCAGGTGGTTTTAACTCCTGGTGCAGAGGGCATGAAGGGTGCAATAGCCAAATCGGAAGAACTTAACAAATCTATTGATGGTAGTATTATAATGGGGCAGTTTGATAATCCCGATAATACCGATGCGCACTATATGACCACAGGTCCGGAGATTTGGAGAGATGCTAATGGTAAGGTAGATATTTTTATAGCAGGAATAGGTACCGGTGGTACAATAAGCGGCACAGGAAAGTACCTGAAAGAACAGAATCCCGATATAAAGATAATAGGTGTAGAACCTGCCGGATCTCCGTTTCTCACAGAAGGACGTAGCGGAGCGCATGGATTGCAGGGTATAGGAGCCGGTTTTAAACCATCTATACTTAATCTGGATATAGTAGATAAGATAGTAACTGTTACGGAAAGTGATGCTTATAGTGCTGCACGTCAATTAGCTGCTACAGAGGGCATACTTGCAGGTATAACATCAGGAGCAGTTATGCATGTTGCCATGCAGTTGGCTAAACAGCATGAAAATGAGGGTAAAAACATAGTGGTGTTATTGCCAGATACAGGCGAAAGATATCTTTCTACTGAACTCTGGAGTTGAAATATTTGCAGACAGCTGTCAAACCACATTCACCACATTTCGGATTTCGTGCCATACAGGTATAGCGACCATGCAGAATAAGCCAGTGGTGAGCTTTTGACAAGAGATCTTCAGGGAAATACTTTACCAGTTCGCGTTCCACGCTGAGCGGTGTGGTGCATCGTTTTGGAACAAGACCTATACGGTGGCTTACTCTGAAAACATGAGTATCAACGGGCATTGCCTGACCACCAAAAGCTACAGCCAGCATTACGTTGGCTGTTTTTCTTCCTACTCCTGGAAGTGTAGTCAGTTCATCTATGGATGTGGGTACATTACTGTCAAATTCAGCTACAATCTTTGCAGCCATATCGGCCAAATGTCTGGCTTTTGCATTGGGGTAAGATATACTCTTTATATAAGGAAGAATATCTTCTGCAGTGGCTTTGGCCATATCACCTACAGCAGGAAAGGCTTCAAAAAGGGCAGGGGTTACCATGTTCACCCTCTTGTCAGTACATTGTGCAGAGAGAATAACCGCCACAAGCAACTGATAAGGCGATGAAAAATGCAGTTCCGATTCAGCTACCGGTATGGCTTTGCTGAAATAAGAACTGCATATATTATATAATTCCTGCTTTTTCAAATTAGTAAGCCGATTCAAATTCTTTCAGGAAGCGTACATCGTTTTCAGAGAACATACGCAGGTCCTTAACCTGATATTTCAGGTTTGTAATACGTTCTATACCCATGCCGAGAGCATAACCGGAATATACCTTGCTGTCTATACCGTTCAGTTCAAGTACGTTAGGATCTACCATACCGCAGCCAAGAATTTCTACCCAGCCTGTACCTTTACAGAAAGGACAACCTTTACCGCCGCAAATGTGGCAGCTGATATCCATCTCTGCTGATGGCTCTGTAAATGGGAAGTAGCTTGGACGCAGACGTATCTGTGTATCGGCACCAAACATCTCCTGGGCAAAGTATAGCAGAAGCTGTTTCAGGTCTGTGAAACTTACGTTCTTATCTACATAAAGTGCTTCAACCTGATGGAAGAAACAGTGTGCACGATAGCTGATAGCCTCATTTCTGTACACACGTCCCGGACAGATAATACGGATAGGTGGCTGTGAAACCTCCATCACACGGCTCTGTACTGATGATGTATGTGTACGCAGAATAATGTCAGGATGTGATTCAATAAAGAATGTGTCCTGCATATCGCGTGCAGGATGATCTTCTGCAAAGTTCATTGATGAGAATACGTGCCAGTCATCTTCCACTTCAGGACCATCTGCAAGCACAAAGCCCAGACGTGAAAATATCTCTATAATCTCCTTCTTTACAATTGTGAGCGGATGACGTGTACCAAGTTCCACAGGGTAAGCTGTACGTGTCAGATCAGGACGATCCAAAACTGCAGCCTTCTGTTCAAAAGATGCCTTCAGTTCGTTAATCTTATCCTGAGCCAAAGTCTTAAGCTGGTTCAATTTCTGTCCAACCTCTCTTTTCTGTTCTGCCGGCACGTTACGGAAATCGGCCATCAGGTCATTGATTATACCTTTTTTGCTGAGATATTTCAGACGTAAAGCCTCCAGCTCTTCGGCACTATTTGCTACCAATCCTTCAATCTCTTTAATGAGATTATCAATCTTTTGTATCATTTTTTGCAAAAACTCTTTAATTGAAATGCAAAATTAGCAAAAAAAGATATGCCATGGCCAAGAACTTTATAGTAATTTTGCAGAAGTATGAAGATATTTGATAATTGTCCGCTAAAAGAGAGGCATACATTCGGTATGGATGTCAAGGCTGACCGACTGATAGAGTTCGCCAGCGAAGATGAACTGAAGAGTGCATTGACCGATGCTGTCAAACCACTGTTGTTTATGGGTGGTGGCAGCAACCTGCTTTTCCTTAATGACTACAGGGGAACTATACTGCATTCAACTATTGACAGCATAGAGGTTACAGCAGAAGATAGCACTTCCGTTACAGTTCGTGCAGGTTCTGGTGTGCTATGGGACGATTTTGTTGCCTGCTGTGTTGAACAGGGCTGGTGGGGAGTTGAAAACCTCTCTCTCATACCCGGCGAAGTAGGGGCAAGTGCGGTACAAAATATAGGTGCATACGGAGTAGAGGTTAAAGATGTGTTACAGAGCATTGAGGCCATATCTGTTGATGATTTATCCAGACGCGTATTCACAAATGCAGAGTGCAATTATGCGTATCGCGACAGTATCTTCAAGAACATTCTGAAGGGTAAATATGTAATCACATACGTTACCTATCGTCTTTCAAAAACAGCAACTCCCAACATAGGTTACGGAGCGTTAAAGAGCGTACTTCCTGAAAATCCATCGCTTAAAGAGATAAGAGATGCAATAATAGCTGTCAGGAATTCCAAACTGCCTGATCCAAAGGTGTATGGCAATGCCGGAAGTTTCTTTATGAATCCAGTAATTCCCATGGAACAGTTTGTTGAATTGCAGAGCAGATATCCGGATATTCCATCTTACCCTGCATCAGAAGGCTATATAAAGGTACCGGCAGGCTGGCTTATAGAGAAGAGCGGCTGGAAAGGAAAATCGGTTGGAAATGCAGCAGTATATGAAAAACAGGCTCTGGTTCTTGTAAACAGAGGCGGAGCTACCGGAATGGAGATTAAACATCTGGCAGATACAGTTATTGAAGATGTCAGAAAGATGTTTGGTATAACATTACATGCAGAAGTAAATTATATAGGATGAAGATAACTTTTTTAGGAACAGGAACATCAATCGGAGTGCCCGAGATGCTATGCAGTTGCGCTGTATGCAGATCAGAAAATCCAAAGGACAAGAGATTGCGTACATCTGTACTGATAGAGACCGGTACAGCCAATATACTTATAGATTGTGGCCCTGATTTCCGCGAACAGGTTCTCAGATATAAAGTGGATCAGATAGATGCCGTACTGGTTACCCATGAACATTATGACCATGTAGGCGGAATGGATGATCTGCGCCCGTTCAGTTTTAAAAAGAGTCTGCCTGTGTATGCAGAACAGTTTGTTGTAGAACATCTTATGCAACGTATCCCATACTGTTTTGGCAGTAACAAATATCCCGGAACACCACAACTGGAACTAACTGAAATAGAGGCCGGTAAAATATTTACAGTGGGTACATCAGAAATTCTGCCTGTTCGTGTAATGCATGGCAAGCTGCCAATTTTGGGCTACAGAATAGGAAATATGGCCTTTATTACCGATATGAAGAGCATAGATGATGCAGAAGTTGCAAAGCTTGAAGGTCTTGACCTGCTTATTGTAAATGCCCTTCATACCAAGGAACATCCTACGCACCAGAATCTGATGCAGGCAATAAATTTTGCGGAACGTGTGGGAGCAAAGGATACCTGGTTTGTTCATATGAGCCACAGGGTAGGGCTGCATAATATTGTTGATGCCCGTTTACCAAAACACATCCACCTTGCTTACGATGGATGTGTTCTGAATATCTGATTTGGTTTATCTTACATTCTCTTTCAGAGTATCGCTTATAACCTTCTTCATCTGCAGAGTACGTTCTTCTGCCAGACCACGTTTTTCAGGCTTGAACATCTTCTTGTACTGACATCTGCCAACCTTGATATGCTTAAGCGGTTTTTCTGCAATGTCATTAAGTGAACCGCCTACATTTACACCTAATCTTATAGGCAGCGGACAGTCTGTCAGTGAAACGTGATAATTGCAGTCCAGATCCTTGTTTATATTGTGACGTCCTGCTATAACTGCCTGATATTTGTCCATATGAATAAGGAATGGATAGAGATCTACCTTGTTACGCAGAACCTGCATCTCTACAGACAGGCTGTCTATCTTGTTTTCAGCCTTTTTACTCATCAGCAGCTTGCGCTTAATGCCGTCAAATACTTCACTGTCCATAATTACCAGATCCTTACCCTCAATAGCCGCTGCACCTATCAGAGTAGGCATTTTTGGCATATA
Source organism: Bacteroidaceae bacterium (assembly GCA_017647575.1). GTDB lineage: Bacteria > Bacteroidota > Bacteroidia > Bacteroidales > Bacteroidaceae > Colenecus. Next base: position 12,159 of record JAGCKJ010000136.1, read on the forward strand.
ATCCGCTTTCAGGTTTGTTTCAGCAGCCAGGTGGAACTGTGCTTCGCCATCGAACGATTTCAACATAGGAACAATGGAATCGATAGAAGGAATAAGGTCTATCAATTCGTCTATCTGAATATCCAGCAGGTGGAAATCCAGACCCACATAGAGATCGTCACGAGCAGGAGTTTCATATATTGCTGTCAGTTGCATTTCGGCTGAATTTGATGAGAAACCAAGCTCCTGCAGTACTATTACACCATCGCGGATGGTAACGTCGCCACCCACATTGTTAAATGTATGGTCGTTGAAATTAATCTCTGAAAGATTGGTGAACAGTGTAAGATCCACACCTTCAGGAACCATGAACGGATCTGCTATGGTAATAGTATCTGTACCGGCAGATTCTGCTATTGTTACACTGTTGATGGTATCTGTCAGTTCAGATGTAGCTGTAAAGCTGTTTACAAGTGACAGCAGTTGAGTAACATCGGCATAATCTGATTCCAGGAAGAGTTCACCGGTCAGCATGCCGGTCTTCTCTATGAATGCACCTATGTTATAGACATTACCCCAAAGCATAATGTCTGAATTGCCTATCTCCAGACGGCTGTCGTTAATGTTGAACTGTCCAAGTGAGAAGTCAAGTTCAAGCAGTGGCATCCTGACAGGTTCGTCCAGCATATCCAGTTCTGCATCCTCCATACTTAGCTGCAAAACAGGATTCCACTGCAACAATAGATCCTCTTTGGTATCATCATATACAGCCATGGCAAGCAGTGAAGTGGTTCCTGTCTGTGCAGACAGCATACTGCCCATACCTGCATTCAGCTTATCGTAATCCAGATTTACCATCAGCATGGTCTTGTCATTGTTTGGCTGAACAGTTGCATCCAGTTCTGCATTTTCAGCATATACTGACATTGTATCCATTGCAGCTTTCAGAGTACCTACGCTTATATCAGCCTTGGCAGAAATAGCAGTTATGGTATCCATAAAGTTTGCAATTGCAATATCGGCCACCACATTATTCATGTAAGCGCTGATATTTGTTGAATCTATCATATTTGCAGTGAGGTCTGAAACGGTCAGTAACATATCTGCCGATTCACTGCTGCCTGAATTTCTCTTTCCGGGATATTCTATCTTAGTGTGGATTGAACCAGAAGAGGCAAATATGGAATCGTTGTATGCTGCATCAAAGTTGGTTAGCTGCAGAATGGCATTGGCGCTATTCAACAGCATCTCTCCGTTTGCAAGCAGACCACCATCAACATCAATGAACATATCTGCCAGTCCCTCAACTTTTACACCCTCTACAAGATACTGCAGTGACTCCGGAATCATCTCCATAAGTGACTTAAGATCTGTGCTATGTATCTCTACGTTTGCAGTACCTTTAACATCGCCATTGCTGTTCAGATTGGCATCAGCACTGAAGCTCAGACATTTATCTATGGCTTTTACGTATGCTCTGTTTATGGCAATATTGGAGAACGATGTATCTGCTACCACAGGGAGTGAAAGTACCATTGGCCAATTGTCAACGTAGGTGTCGCCATCCAGTGCAAAATAGAGCGATGATGTCTCTATATGTGGGTTTGCAGCAATACTCTCTTCACCAAGTGTCAAATCGGTAGTGAATGAGATATCGTTCAGTTTAGCATTCATCGGGGTTGTTCCACCCATATCAAAGCTTATACCTTCACCACTGGCAGCAATAGTACCACTGACATTACTCATATCCTGATTTGCTGCGGCCAGCATATCCATGCTAAGTGCATCAACAGCTGCATTCATGTTGCCATTTACGGAATCCTGTATCTGCACATCAAGGTTCTTCAGAGCAAGCTTCATATTATTTGCTTCAATAGCCTTGCTGTCTATGCTTATCTCAGCAAGATTCATAAGGAATGCTCCCAATGATGCTGTAATGCCATCTGCAGAAAAATCAACTGTTTCGCCATTTAAGTTTACAGCAGTATTTATCCTGCCTGTTTCCGGCTGATAAACGGCATTTATAATGTCCAGTCCGGTGTTTTTCAGTGATGCAGTTATATCGTCCATAGCTGCATTGATGAGTGAAGCATTCAGATTTCCAGCAAAAGTGATGTCCCTAGAATCCATCTGAACCTTACCGTCAAACTTTATACCATCCAAAGATGCTTCCAGATTGGTTGAATCGGCTATCTGAGCCACAATATTCTTTGCAGCAGCCTTTATAGATGCATTAATGTCACTGCCATCCATCAAACCGTTTATATCTATTCCAAGATTGTTGATGGCTGCATCTATATTTGACTGATTATCAATATAAGTAGCATTAATATCTTTAAGTGATATCTCCTGTAAATCCACATATAGTTCAAAACCTGATGTAGTTTCCGGTTCGGTAACCACTTCAGCAGTTTCTGCAGGGATGAAGATATCCAGATTGGTAGCTCCTGTTTCCGAAATAAAGAGATTTGCATCAAGACTTTCTGCAATGATATGCTCTACTATAATCTTATTCTCCTTAAGCAGTGATTTTATATCCACTACTGTTGAAAAGTGTTTGCAATATAATAAGGTGTCTGATGCAGATTCCTCCATATCATCAAAAACCACCAGTCCGTTAAGCTGGAAAGCCAGGAAAGGGTAGGTCTTGACCAGTGTCAGATTTGCCCTTTCTATATCTGCATTGCATGGCAGATAATCGTCTATCACTTTATTGGCTGTTTTGGTCAGTCTGGCAGGCGACAGAATGGTCCAGCATGCCAACAGAACGGCTATAAGAATCACACCTATAACAGATGCAATTGTTATTCCGCTTATCTTAAGAGTTTTCTTCAGTATCTTGTTCATAATCACTTGGTGTAAGTGTATTTTGTTCTGGAAGGATCATTCTGGTCATACCAAACAAGTTTGCTGGCAGAGAGTGATTCTATAACGTATGTCTCTATGGCAGCTACGTTTATTCCAGAACCCTTTGCAGTTATGTCCAGATACTGATCTGACAGTGTCCAGGTAAACGTTTTACCTGCACCCTCTTTGTCCTTGTAGTTTCCAGTGTAGTCGGGATTAAAGGTGTAATAGAAACCACCCTCATATTCTGCACAATACCATGTTCCATACAACAGTTCTTCTTCCAGATCTGTCTTGGTACATCCTGTAAATAGTGCTATAACACACGCAAGCACAGCAGCTGCTCTGAATATTCTTTTCTTTGTAATGTTCATATTCTGTTCTGTTTTAGTTTTACTTTGATTTGCAAAAGTAATATAGTTTGTCACTAAGTACAATAAAAAGTGAAACTAAAAACGGTTCTTTGCAGAACTTATAAAAACAGGTAACAGGATTGAGCAGTTATAATACAGTTGGGTTATTCTATAAGGCGGTTTTTACAGATGTTTGCTAACACCATCTGGTACTGGTTTTCCAGTTCCATACGGGTAAGCAGCTTTTCGTAAATACTTTCAGTCTCTATAAAATATTCAATGATAGAAATTTCGCCTTCTTCAAGAGCCTTTTCCAGCAGATTAAGTGAACTGTACATCAATTCCTCATTGTAGCTCTGCATAGTCTCCTTTAACTGAAGCATCTCATTGTAGAGTGACATCAGGGAGTTCTCTACATGCAGTTCGGCATCTTTTTCCATAAGCTGTGCATTGAGAGATTCCACCTTTGAAATCTTTACCTGACGCTGGTTGGAAAAGAGTGGGATAGAACCACCTACCACAAAGCCATTCATAGCCTTATTGTTATCTGTATTTCTGCGGAATCCCAGTTCAAGTTTTGGCAGCCAGTTCTGCATATTTACATTGATCTGTTCACTGGCAGCAAGTGATGAATAAGAGAGACTCTTCAGATTTGGGTCTGCATTGATAACCATATCCTTCAGCGTATTGAAATCAGGGATATCTTCTGTTTGCGGATATTCATTGCTGCTGAACTCCAGAGGCTTGTTACCGTTCATGGTAAGCAGTGTCTGCATGGCAGTTCTGTGGGCTGCATTGTTTACGGCCACCATGGTCTGAACATTCATACGCTCCATCTTAACCCTGTTCACCTCCAGAGCATTGGCATCGCCGGCTTCCAGACGTATGTTATAAAGTTCCTCCAGCTTATTGGCATTCTTCTGTCGTATGTCAAGCAGTTCCTTCTCTTTATTAAGATAGATAATCTCCAGACAGACCAACTGGGCTTTAAGCAGTATGTCTCTGCGGGCAGTCTGATACTGCATATCGGCAGCAGCATTTTTGTATTCAGCCTGTTTATGACGTGCAGCATACTGGGTAGGAAAATCAAAACCCTGAGTTGCTACAAATTCGCTTCCATGATCGTTTCCTTCCCCCTGTTCGTAGAAAGAACTGTATGTAACAGAGAGATCGCCAAGAGAGTTTTCGGCTTTGTTCTCTATACGGACAGCTTCTGTGGCAAGCTTATGTGACTGCAACTCCAGATTGTTTTCGGCAATCATCTGAAGTATCTGTTCAATATTTTCAGCCTGTATAAATGAGGGAACAGCCAATATCAATAGAAGAAGTATCTTTTTCATCTTTTCTTACGGTTTATAAGTTCGTAAACAATAGGTATTACAAAGCCATTCAGCAGGGTAGATGTCAGGAGACCACCCAGAATAACCTTTGCCATAGGGCTCTGAATCTCATTACCCGGTAAATCGCCATTCAGTGCAAGTGGGATAAGTGCAAGAGCAGAGGTGAGAGCAGTCATAAGAATAGGATTCAGTCTGTCCAAAGATCCATGTATAATACTCTCTTTCAGTCCCATACCCTTTTCCATAAGATCGTTGTAATGACTTATAAGCAGCATACCGTTTCTGGTTGCAATACCAAACAGTGAAATAAAACCGATAATGGCAGGTATGCTTACTTCACCGCTTGTAAACATCAGCACAAATACACCGCCTATCAGTGCAAAAGGCAGATTCATCAGAATAATACCACTGTGAACAGCATTCTTGAACTGAACATACAACAGCAGGAAGATGACAATGATACTTACAATTGATGTGAGCATCAGAGTACGGCTGGCTGCCTGTTCGCTTTCAAACTGTCCGCCAAATTCAATGTAATAACCTTCCGGCAGATGTATCTCTTCTGAAATACGTCTGTTTATTTCATTTACAGCACCTCTTAAATCTCGTCCGTGGGTGTTGGCAGATATTACAATCTTTCTCTTTACGTTTTCACGACCGATGGCGTTAGGACCCATTGCAGATGTGATGTCTGCCACATAGCTTACAGGAATACGTTCGCCATTGCCGGTATCAATCATCAGATCCTTGACTCTGTCCATAGAGTTTCTGGTATCTTCCTGGGCGCGAACCACCAGATTGAATACCTTACCCTGTTCATATACCTGCGATACTGTTGCTCCTGCCAGATTTACCGATACAAAATCGGCAAACTGCGGCATGCTGATGCCATATCTTGCAAGCATATCACGCTTAGGCACAATCTTAAGCTGCGGACGTTCTATCTGCTGCTCCACATTAAGGTCGGCAATACCCTCTACACTGCTTATTGCATCCTTAATACGGTTGGCATACATGTACATAGTGTTCAGATCGTCACCAAAAAGCTTTATTGCAATGCCGGCTTTGGTTCCTGAGAGCATAGCATCTATACGATGGCTTATAGGCTGACCAATCTCGATGTTTGCACCTGTAAGTGTGCTCAGTTTATGGCGTACCTCTTCGAGCATCTCATTGCGAGTTCTCTCCTGAAGTTCGTAAGGAGCCTCTATTTCGCTGCCGTTTACTCCACGCAGATGTTCATCCAGTTCGGCACGTCCTGTCTTGCGTGCTACGGTTTTTATCTCCGGTACTGAGAGAAGCAGCTCTTCTGCTCTGCGTCCCAGATTATCCGATTCTTCCAGTGATATACCAGGAAGCGATGTTATGTTGATAGTTAGTGAACCTTCATTGAATGATGGCAGGAATGAGCGTCCCAGAGTAAAGAAACCAATAACAGCACCTGCAAAGAGCGTTACTGTAACACCCAAAACAATCTTTTTATGATCCAGAGCCCATTCAAGCGCTTTGCTATAATACTTTTTAAGCCATACTGCAACAAATGCCTCCTTTGGCAGGCTGTTCTGTCTGTTGCCACCCAGCAGATAGCTACACAGTACTGGGGTAAGTGTCAAAGCTACAAAAGTGGATGCAAACAGTGATACAATAAATGCTATGCCAAGTGGTATAAGCATTCTGCCTTCAAGACCACTCAGGAAGAACAGAGGTACAAAACTTACCACAATTATCAGTGTGGAGTTAAGTATAGGTGCACGCACCTCTTTGGATGCTTCGAAAACCACATCAATTGTTCCTGCCTGTTGTTCCGGCGGCAGCATGCGGTTTTCCCGCAGACGTTTCCATACGTTCTCCACATCAACTATGGCATCATCTACCAGAGATCCTATTGCAATAGCCATACCACCTAAACTCATGGTGTTGATGCTCAGACCGAAACGGTCAAGAACAAGTATAGCTGTCAGCAATGCCAGTGGGAGAGTGATAAGTGATATGAATGTGGTACGTACATTTGCCAGGAACAGGAACAATACTATTACCACAAAAATGGCACCTTCCAGTAATGCCGATTTTACATTGTCAATTGAACTGTCAATAAAATGGCTCTGTCTGAAAATATCTGTCGATATATGTACATCCTGAGGCAGGTTCTTCTCTACATCAGCGAGTGCAGCTTCTATGTTGTGAGTCAGTTCTATAGTACCGGTTTCAGGCTGCTTGCTGATGGTCAGAAGCACTGCCGGTTTACATCTCTCTGCTGCAGTACCAAGTTTTGGCTCCTGATAGCCAATCTTAACGTCGGCAACATCGTTAAGTGTAACCGGAATGCCATTTGTGGATTTAATGACAGCATTGCCAATATCGGCGGCACTTGTTGTGGATAACATGCCTCGGACGATATATTCATTGCTGTGTTCATATATAACGCCACCATTAACATTCTGGTTCATATTGCGTGTTACAGACATCACTTCATCAAGTGATACGTTGTAATGACGCATACGTGCAGGATCTATAAGAATCTGGTACTCTTTTATATCGCCGCCCTGTACAGACACCTGTGCCACACCTCCTGTGGATAACAATCTGGGGCGGATAGTCCAGTCTGCAATGGTACGCAGATCCATCAGTGAAGTGGTATCGGCAGTAAGACCTATAATCATCACTTCGCCCAGAATGGATGTCTGTGGACCCATTGTAGGTTTGCCAATTCCGTCAGGCAGCTGCTCATTGACCAGGTTGAGCTTCTCGCTTACAATCTGTCTGGCCAGATAGACATCGGTATCCCAGTCAAATTCCACCCATACTACAGAAAAACCGTTGGTAGATGATGAACGGACTCTGCGAACACCTGTGGCACCATTTACCATGGTCTCAATAGGGAATGTTACAAGCTGTTCCACCTCTTCTGCTGCCATTCCGTGAGCTTCTGTCATAACTACTACAGTAGGTGCTGTAAGATCCGGGAAGACATCTACTTCTGCATTCTTTGCCGTATAGAGTCCGGCCACAATCAGCACTATTGATGCAACAAGAACCAATAGTCTGTTACTCAGTGAGAAATGTATTATCCTGTTAAGCATAGACGTTTACTTCCAATTAGTGACTATGTGAATGTGCCGGCAGTGAACTGCTTGTTGATGCCAGCTTAACATGATATGCTCCCTGAACTACAACATTGTCGCCTGCATGAACTCCATCCAGAATCTCAATTACAGAACCATCTGATGCTCCTGTCTTTACCTGTCGTTTGGTGTAACTCTCTTCACACATCTTCAGGAATACAAAGTACAGACCCTGTTCTTCAATAAGTGCTTCCATAGGAACTGTTATGGTATTTGGTTTTGGTTCTGCAATCAGATAGATACGTGCATAGGAACCTGGAACAACAGAACCGTCATTGCTGAAACTGAATGTCATTGAGGCATATCCTGAACCAGTTTCCAGAGCTCTGCTGTACGATACTTTTTTACCGTTCATAGTTCCCAGTCTGTAAATTGCATCGCTATATGTAGTGCTGAAGTTTGCAGATGATATCTTGTTCATATATCCATAGTATCTTTCAGGAATATCGGCAATCAGATACAGAACATCATCCTGCGCAATGGTTGCAATAGTCTGACCTACAGTAACATAATCGCCCTCTCTGACAAGAATGTTTTTGATGTATCCGGTTGAAGGCGATGTAACTGAAGCACAGTTGTCAGTACCTGAATTTGAGACTGCCTGATATGTAAGAGATGCGTTTTCATATCTTTCGCGAATAGCATTGAAATCCTTTTCTGAAATAATGCGGTCTTCAATAAGACGTTTTGCACGTTCGTACTCTTCAGTTGCTGCCTGATATGCTATTCTTGCGCGTTCCACCGGGCTGCCATCCTGCAGTTTTTCTGCCGATATTGACAGGAGAGGGGTACCTGCAGATACTTGTGTGCCTGCTGTAAGCGGACGGCTGAACTGTACTATGCCCGCCACATTTGCAACGATGCTCTTTTCTGAATTCTGTGAAGGCTCTATTCTTCCGCTTACCTGTATTATCTGGCTGAATTCTTCCGGCTGAACAGTTTTGGCTACTACACCGGCTGCGGCTGCCTTTTCCGGTGACAGAATAATGTCGCCACCAGTTTCGGAGTGTTCATGATGATGCTCTGCAGCTTCCTGATGAGCATGTTCATGGTTGCTATGGTTATGTTCGCTATGGTCGTGATGTTCCAGGTGTTCACCTTCATGTTCATGATGATGGTGTTCTGTTGATTCCTGATGGTTATGATTGTGGTGACTGTGGTCATGATGTTCTACAGCTTCTGAATGTTCGTGCTGATGATTGTGGCTTGTATTGCTTTTACAAGCTCCGAACAGAAATACAGCCACTGCTGCTACAATAAGATTTCGTTTCATTATGTAAATTATAATTTATTCAAAATTTATGCAAAAATAGCTTATAGAGGTTTGATTACAAAAACAGCTCACCTAATTTATATACCTGTATCTCCAACTTTGCAATCAGATTGCAAAATGCTGTTGCGTTATTTTTAGAACTTTTTAGGTATGATAGATTGTTTATTACTCGCTTATTCGTACATTTGAAATAAAAATCGAATGTATTTGCGCTCGCTGTAAAAAACATTGAAGCAAGCTTCATGTTTATTACTCGCTTATTCGTACATTTGAATTTTAAATATGATAACGATTTACATAATTTATGACATATATGAGAAAGATAATATTATCAATAGCTGTTTTGATGCTGACGGGTGTATTGTGCATAAATGCTCAGAAGAGCTATCCATTATCAACAGCATCAGAGGTAAAACAGCCAAACGAACAGATATCAAACAGAGGTGGAATAAAGAATATCACCGGTGAAATATCGCCCTCAATAGAGGTATATCTGCCATCGGCCGAAAAGGCAAACGGATGTGCGGTAATCCTCTTCCCGGGTGGCGGTTTAAGAGCATTGTCGTGGACAACCGATGTTGAACAGGTGGCAAAGTTGCTGAATGAAAAAGGAATAGCAGCTATAGGATTGAAATACCGTCTGAACAACACCAAGGCACCCGGTGGAATGCAGATGGGAGCAACTGTAGATGTTACTGAAATAGACCATTTCCCTAAAGCCGATGCCAATCCAATGCATTATCCGGCTGGCGATTCTGTCTTTATGTGTGCTGCAAAAGATGCTCTTGCCGCTATAGCTCTGGTACGCCAGAATGCTGCCGAATGGAATATCAATCCGGATAAAGTAGGGTATATGGGATTCTCTGCTGGTGGCGGTGTGGCTCTTGCAGCTACTATGCTGGCCGATGAAACAACCCGCCCGGCGTTTGTATGTACCAACTACGGCCCTTCACTTATGCCGGTAACTGTACCTGCTCAGGCTCCGCCATTGTTGATACTGTCACGTGTGGAACATCCTAATGTGGCTGCAGGCTTGCTGGGGCTGTTTATTGAATGGAAGAAGGGTGGCGCAAATGCTGAACTGCACATGTATGGCGATGGAAGAGGACCCTATACTTTGATGCAGGAGACCGGAAAGACCACCACTGAAATGTGGAGCTCTCAGTTCCTGCAGTGGCTTTCAGCCAAAGGCTTTATGGAATAGTGATAACCACTATAACCCTGAACAGGATGTCTGTTATTATGAACTAACGGACAATATAACCTTTATTATCTTTTGCTATAAATAATTTCTGATATTTTAAAAATAACAGCCCCTGAGCAAGGGCTAAGGGGCTGAAAAAACATTAATTATAAAACAGTGTTAATCGTCGTATCTGACAGGCTTGAAGTTCTTATTAAAGTTAATCTCCAGACGGTTAGACAACTTAACTTCATAAACAAAACGACTAACCTCGTATTCCACAATCTTGGTATCCGGATAGTGAGTCTTTACATAATCCAGAATCTGTACCGGAACAACCTGTGAAGGAACGCCCGTTCTGGATTCAATCTTCTCCAGACTACCATTGTTTTCAAACTGCAACTTAATACCGGAAGCAAGCACTACACTATAGTCTGGTCTTACCAGATCATCGTCAATAGTAGCGAACGATATCTTCTCATTCGGGTAAGTCTTGTTGATAAACTCCTGTGCAGCTGCTGGAAGCTGAGTAAATGTAACTGGTCTGTCATCGGCCTTAACTGATGAAACTGTTGCCAATGTAATAGCGATTATTGCAAAAATCTTTTTCATAATTGTATCTTTTTAAAGGTTAATACTA
>JAGCKJ010000137.1 GCA_017647575.1 Bacteroidaceae bacterium
CGGTCTTTCCTAGCCAACCTAACCAGTAACAGGTTACACCACCTAAAGTGTTGCCTATAGCTGCCGAGATAAGACAGAGTGCAGGGTTGCTGCCTACTTTGATGAGTGCAGCCACCACAAGTTCAGAACTGAATGGTACAATAGTACCGGCCAATAGTGCCGATATGAATGCACCTACATATCCCCATTCTATAAGTATCTCTACCAGTTTCTCCATCTCTGTTATTCAACAAACTGTTTGAGTTCCTGATATAAACGCTGTACAGGTAGTCCAACTACATTAAAATATGAACCTTCTATGCGTTCTACTCCTATATAGCCTATCCACTCTTGAATACCGTATGCTCCTGCTTTGTCAAGTGGAGAATACTTTTTTACATAGTATTCAATCTCTTTCTCTGTGAGTTCTGCAAACTTTACCTGTGTGGTAACTGCAAAACTGTGTCGTCTCTCCTTAGTGCATAGTACCACACCGGTTATAACCTGATGCCATTTTCCGGATAGCTTTCTTAGCATCTCTTCCGCCTCTTGTGGAGTAGAAGGCTTGCCTAAAACTTCCCCATCTATATATACAATGGTGTCGGCAGTTATCAGCAGTTCGTCGGTAGCTAACTCCATTATGTAGGCATCGGCCTTTTTGCATGATATGTATAATGGAATATCTTCTCCCTGCAGATGCAAGGGAGAAGATTCATCTATATTTTCCATTACTCTGATGGAAAAATCTATTCCTAATCCCGCCAGAAGTTCTTTTCTTCTGGGAGATGCCGATGCAAGTACTACTTTATAAGGTATATTTATCATCCAAGAATCTTTTTGCCTAAGATAAGTTTGTCTCCTGAATCGTCAACAGTCCAAATCTGTGGCTTGCGACCATTGCCGGCATCGTGGTGTACTATGTAAAGAAGTGTGCCGTCAAATTTGCGGAACAACATACCATGACCTGAATTGTTAGCAAGGAATGACTTCTCTTCCTGTACCCAAGGGCCTTTAATGCTACCGCTGGTTGAATATGCAATACCCTGTGCATAACGTGTGTCACCCCAGCTTGACCATAGCATACCAAGTACGCCTGTCTGAGTGCGGAACATCTGTGGGCCATCTGTTACCCATCCCGGCATCTTTAGACCAAATGTAGCTTCGCCTATAGAGTTCATCTCTTTTGACCATGCTGCTTCACTTGCGCGGAACATTGTGGTAGGTTCTGCTGTACGATGTGTCAAATCTTCAGAAAGTGGGAAGTAATCCATTGTACCGTCAATAAGCTGTGTCCATTCGTGAACGAATACCATATATACTGTATCGTTTTCTTCGTAGAGAGTACCGTCAATGATGTCCCAATCTACTGGACCAAGACAGAATGTTGAATCTTTAACCAATGGCAGATATGGGCCATCTACTTTGTCAGAAACCTACAGCTGTGTCTGGTTCAGAGGAACATTGTATCTGCGTGGAACCTGTTCAATACATACTCTATGGTTGTTCCATGTACCTGCATAGTAGAATTTATCACCAAACTTGTGGATTTCGCCTGCTGCAACAAAATTGCCCTGCATCCAAGTACCTGAAAGATCTATGATGTTGTACGGACCATTCCATGTTTTAAGATCTTTACTCTTGTATAAAGCACCGCCTGTACCAGTCAGATAGTATGTCTTAGTTTCAGCATCAGCATAGATGAATGGGTCACTCATTGAAATTTCGGTGATGTCCATATCTCTTGGACCCTGCTGCATAGGTCTGCGTGGTGGTTGCTGTGTCTGTGCAGGTCTTGGTCTGTTCTGATTAGCACCTGAAGGTGGTGGCAGAATCATACCGCCAAAGTTATTCTGGCCTGGAGTAGCTCTTGGAGCCTGCTCTCCACGTGGCACTGATACAATCTCCTGCTTTAAAAACGGATTGTTTTCCGCTTCGCTGCATTTGTTACACTGTTTCTGTTCTCCGCAAGCGGTCAGCAATAGTGCTGCCGATGCAA
>JAGCKJ010000138.1 GCA_017647575.1 Bacteroidaceae bacterium
AATATCAACTTTAATCATACACATATTGTTGTTTCGTTATTATTTAAATGAATCTGTCAGTAATTTAATCTCTATTACCGGAGATATCTGGTCATAAAGGATATCATATATAGCATTTAGTATAGGCATATTAACACGATAATGTTCGTTTACCTCCTTCATACATTTTGTACCATAATATCCTTCTGCTATCATCTCCATCTCCAACTGAGCCGATTTTACAGAATAGCCCTTGCCTATCATTGTGCCGAACACTCTGTTACGGCTGAACTTGGAATAGCCCGTAACCAGAAGGTCGCCTAAATAGACTGAATCGTTAACAGCTCTGTTTGGCATTGGTCTGGCTACTGCCAAAAATTCATTCATCTCCTGAATGGCATTCGACATAAGTACAGCCTGGAAATTATCGCCATACTTAAGTCCACTGCATATACCAGATGCTATGGCATATACGTTCTTCAGTACAGAACTGTATTCTATGCCGGCAACATCAGTGCTAACAGAGGTTTTTACGTATGTATTGGTAAGTTTCTTTGCTATCATCTGTGCATTTTCAATATTCTGACAACCTACTGTCAGATATGAAAGACGCTCCATAGCCACCTCTTCTGCATGACATGGTCCAGCTACTACCGATATATTCTCTTCAGGCACGCCGTAATAGCGATGGAAGTAATCAGACATCAAAAGATTGTCATCTGGAACAATACCTTTAATAGCCGATACAATAAACTTGTCACGTATCTTCACCTTCAACTTCTTCATGTGCGATTTAAAGTAAGGAGAAGGAGTTACAAACACCAACACCTCCGAATCTTCTACAACTTTGTTAATATCGGAATAGAAATTGATGCGATTGGTATCAAACTGCACTGAGGTGAGATAGGCCGGATTGTGTCCCAACCTTTTGAAGTCCTCTATTCTATCTTCCCTGCGAATGTACCAGTTTATAGAATCTTCTGTTGAGAGCAGAATCTTAGCTATGGCAGTTGCCCAGCTACCACCACCCATTATTGCAAGTTTACCTTGTGGAATAGCCATACAATCAATTATTTGTTTCAGGCTTCATCTGTGGGAAGAACAGTACTTCCTGAATAGCCTGCTGTCCTGTCAAAAGCATAGTCAGACGGTCAATACCAATACCAATACCACTGGTAGGAGGCATACCGTATTCAAGTGCGCGCACAAAATCCTGATCAATAAACATAGCTTCATCATCGCCCTTCTGGCTTAGACGCAGCTGCTCCTGGAAACGCTCATACTGATCAATAGGATCGTTCAATTCGCTATAAGCATTTGCCAGTTCCTTTCCGTTTACCATAAGTTCAAGACGCTCTGTCAAACCAGGTTTGCTTCTGTGAGCCTTGGTAAGTGGTGACATCTCTACCGGATAGTCTATGATGAATGTAGGCTGTATGTATGTACCTTCGCAGAATTCACCAAAGATTTCATCTATAAGTTTACCCTTACCCATGCTGGCATCCACATCCAGTTTCAGAGCCTTGCAAACTTCACGAATCTCCTCTTCCGATTTACCTTCAAGATCGTATCCTGTCTTCTCCTTGATAGAATCCAGAATTGAGATTCTCTTATACGGAGCCTTAAAGTTGATGGTGTTATCGCCTATCTTGGCTTCGTATGAACCATTAACTTCAAAACAGATCTTCTCCAGCAGTTTTTCTGTGAAATCCATCATCCAGTTATAGTCCTTGTACTGAACATAAAGTTCCATACAGGTAAATTCAGGGTTATGAGTTCTGTCCATACCTTCGTTACGGAAGTTCTTGCCAATCTCATAAACACCTTCAAAGCCACCTACTATCAGTCTCTTCAGGTAAAGCTCTGTTGCAATACGGCAATACAAATCAATATCCAGACTGTTATGGTGTGTAATAAATGGTCTTGCACTTGCACCGCCAGGGATAGACTGCAGAATAGGAGTTTCCACTTCTGTATAACCTGCACCATCAAGTACAGAACGCATTGTTGATATAATCTTTGAACGCTTCAGGAATGTCTCTTTTACACCTTCGTTCACCACCAGATCCACATAGCGCTGACGGTATCTTGAATCCGGATCATCAAACTTGTCGTAAGCCACACCATCCTTGTACTTTACTATAGGAAGTGGACGAAGCGATTTTGCCAGCACGGTAAGTTTCTGTGCGTGGATAGTGATTTCTCCCATCTGGGTACGGAACACAAAGCCTTCAATGCCAATAAAATCACCTATATCAAGCAACTTCTTGAATACCTTGTTGTACATCTCCTTATCTTCGCCCGGACAGATATCATCACGGGTTATATATATCTGGATACGTCCTTTTGAGTCCTGCAACTCTACAAACGAAGCCTTACCCATTATTCTGCGGCTCATTAATCTACCGGCAACGCAAACCTTTCTTGGCTCATCTTCATCCTTAAATTCTGCCTTTATATCTACAGAAAAAGCGTTTGTTGGATACATTGCTGCTGGATATGGATCTATGCCCATAGCACGCAACTCTTTTAGACTCTCACGTCTGTATTGTTCCTGATCGTTCAGTTCAATATTACTCATTTTCTAAATGATTGATAAAATGTAACATTAGGCCGAATTAAGCGCAATTCGGCAATATCAAGTGCAAAGGTAGTCATTTTTGCCGTATCAACAGACAAAGTTGCCTATTTTTCCACCTTGTTTATTTAACAATAATTGCCCTACAAGAACTTTTTTTTCACAGAATCTGCCACGATATCTTACTTTTATATAAAATTTCACTTCATTACACCACCTTAACCATTGTTAGCATCCGATAATAAAACATAAAGTAACAATAAATATTTTTTACAACAATTTAGTTAACATACATTTGCCCCAACAAAAAAACAAAGAGCATGGAGAAACAGACTACAGAAAAATCGCTAAGAATACAGACTTCCGTATTAAGCAAAATAGAAAAGAGAGTGCTTATCTGGTTGGCTCAGCGTCAGCCAAAATGGGTAAATTCAGATATGATGACCTTTTTAGGTACTATAGGAGCCCTGACCATAGCTGCCGGATATATTCTTTCAAATCTGAATATCAACTTTTTATGGATTGCATCGTTAGGATTCGTCATAAACTGGTACGGCGATTCGCTGGACGGCACATTGGCAAGAGTACGCCACTGCCAGCGTCCAAACTATGGCTACTATTTAGACCATTCCGTAGATGCTATCAATGAAATTTTCATGTTTATCGGCATAGGATTATCGCCATTTTTTGATATCAGGCTGGCTATGGCAGGTTTAACCATCTACTTCCTGCTAACCATAAATGTAAGTATAAATGCACATCTGAAAGGAGAATTCAGACTGACATACGCAAAGATGGGACCTACCGAACTGCGTATTATCATGATTATAATCAATACACTCATCATCTACTGGGAGGCATTGCGCGAACAGATGAATCTTATTGGTGGCATATTGATATTCTTGCTTTTGACAACTTATATAGTCACATTTATAACAGACGCCAAAGGTTATACTAAAATGGACAATGAACTGAAAAGGAAGAAAAAGAGCAATGCCACTGTTAACCCATAAAGATCTGGAGACTATTTCGCCACTATTCAGGGGGAAATGCGGACACCTGTTTGCAGATTCTCTTATGAAAGTGTTTGCAATAGACAAAGTTTGCACCCTGTACAATAATAACGAACAGTATTCAGGTGTAGATTTTGCAAATCATATTCTCCGGGATATTGGCGTAAATTACACTGTTTTGGGGGCAGAAAGATTGGAGCAGCTGCCCGAAGGCGCATTTATCACAATAAGCAACCATCCATACGGCAGTATTGACGGTATTATGCTTATAGACCTGATAGGCAGATACCGGCCCGACTACAAAGTTTTAGTAAATCAGATATTAGGTCATATAGAACGGTTAGAGCCCAACTTTATTAAGGTTGTACCTACAGGAAAAAAGAAGGAGGGTGTTAAAAAAGAGAGTTTAAGAGGTATTATGCAGTCACTTAAACATCTGCAATCGGGCGCACCGTTAGGGTTGTTTCCGTCGGGAGCCGTATCTGATTTAAGCATAAAAGATGGTTGTATTCGCGACAGGGAATGGCAACTTTCTGCCATAGAGCTTATAAAGAGGTCTCGCGTTCCCGTTGTTCCCATAAGGTTCAGAGACAGAAACTCAATGTTCTACTATCTATTGGGATTAATTGACTGGAAAATAAGAGTAACCCGGCTTCCCCGGGAAGTTTTCAACAAAAGAGACAAAACTACACGTATCGAGGTGTGTCCTATAATTACAGAAGAAGAACAGGATAGATACAACAATATTGAAGAGTTCCGCACCTTTTTGCGTTCAACCATCTACCCCATTCCAAAATAAGTTTGCAACTGAATTGCACCATAAAGTAACTATTTTTGCATTGTCTAACAGAAAGAGAATAGTCTATGCAGGAAATAATCGTTTTAATAAATGAGATGTCGCCATATCTGCTTTTGGGTTTTCTACTGGCAGGTTTGATGCACGCATTTATCCCCAACAGATACTACAGAAAATATCTTGGTGGCAATTCATTTCGTTCTGTTCTGTATGCCACACTGTTTGGCATTCCATTGCCATTATGTTCCTGCGGAGTTATCCCTACAGCTATGTCATTGCGCCGTGAAGGTGCATCGCGCGGAGCCACAACAGCATTTCTCATTGCAACACCACAAACCGGCATAGATTCCATTATAGCCACCTATTCACTTATGGGACTGCCCTTTGCACTGATACGTCCCGTTGCAGCACTGTTTACTGCGCTGTTTGGTGGCAGCCTGGCAAATCTGTTCGGAGAAAAGGAGAATGCAGAGACTACATATACACAAGGCAATACAGAAGCCGACCAGGAAACCGGATTCATCAAAAAGATTATCTCAGCTCTGCACTATGGTTTTGTAGAGATGATGCAGGATATCGGCAAATGGCTTATTTTAGGTCTGATAGTAGCCGGTCTTATTACGGTGTTTGTACCTGAATCTTTTTTTGCATCATTTTCCGGTAATTCACTGCTTAGCATGTTGCTGGTTTTAGTGTTTGCCATACCTATGTATCTATGCGCAACGGGTTCTATTCCTATTGCTGTTGCACTGATGCTTAAAGGTCTGTCGCCTGGTACAGCGCTGGTTCTTCTTATGGCGGGTCCTGCTGCTAATATGGCGTCTATCCTGGTTATTAACAAAGTTCTGGGTAAGCGTAATCTATTTATCTATCTGATTTCCATTATCAGCGGAGCTATTCTGTTTGGTCTTGGCATTGATTATCTTCTGCCGCGGGAATGGTTTACAGCAAGCCTTACTGCTATTCAGGAATCCTGCCATTCAGATTGCGCATCGCCTGTCAGCTACTGGGGTTCTGTTTTATTGGTTATTCTGCTTGTTAATGCGTTTATCCAGCGCTACAGGCATAAGGGTGATGAGTGCTGTGGCGCTGCATGTGGTTGTAACAACAAAGATTTGAAAAACGATATGGTTATTACTATTCAGGGTATGAATTGCAATCACTGCAAGAGCAGTGCTGAGAGAGCTATTCTTTCTGTTAATGGTGTGGAGAAGGTTGAAATTGATCTACCTACAGGCAGTGCTATTATTACCGGCAATGCTTCTTTTGAATCAATAAAGGCTGCTGTAGAATCTGTTGGTTTCACAGTTAAGTAATTTCTGCTCTATCTATGTTTCGGATAGTAGTGGAGCTTCGGGACGTAGCTGTTCGTAGCTGCTTCGTTCAGTTCATCCCTAAAACACAGAACTCGGACTTTTAGCCAGCATTCGCTGTCTAACGTTCCTCAAACATGCTGTGTTTTTTAACGGTCTTCACCTCACTA